>JANPCA010000569.1:0-8016 GCA_031430715.1 Hyphomicrobiales bacterium
CAAATCACTCCGTCTTGCACGACAGACTGAATCACATCACAACAGCAAAATCGAAGAGTTTTTCAGCAGCCTGCTAGTCCGGCTGTGGCACTGCGTCCGCCATGCTGCCTTGCATCAGGCTGTTACGATGCTCGGCGCGCCAGTCTTCCGGCATCACGAACTGGCCTTGCCAGATGCCGCGGCGGGCTTTTTTCGCGGCTGTTTCGGCGGCGGCATAATCCAGACCGTGGCTGCGGTAGGCGATGGCCCAGCCAAGGCGGACCATCTCGGCATTGATGTCGAGGACCGCCGCCATGCAGGTGGCGACGAAGCGGCCATAGCGGTCGGTTTCGAGGATGCGGCAAGAGAGCGTCTGGTGCGCAACCAGTTGGCGCAGCGCTTTCTGGGCATCGCGGCCACACGGATAGTCCGCTCCCGAGGCGGACGCACAGGTTTGGTGCAGTTCCGGCGCGTCGATGGCGTGCAACCGGTACTCGCTATCGCCCTTGCGCAACGAGTCGCCGTCGATGGCGATGAATGTGCCGTGTTCGGGTTCGAGCCAGCCCATCTTCTGGAGCGCCACAAGCAGCATGGCGAACAGCGTGACGAAGATCATCGCATCGGCCAGGGTGCGCAGGATCGAGCGGGGCCGGGAACTCAAATCCGGGGCTGCTCCCAGCGCGCGGCGGCGCCGTCATCGCTGTCCTTGGCCTCGACCCAGTTAGCGCCTTCGGAGCCTTCCTCGAGTTTCCAGAAGGGGGCCTTGGTCTTCAGCCAGTCGATGAGAAAATGGCAGGCGGCGAAGGCCGCCTCGCGGTGCGAAGACGCGGTGATGACCAGCACGATGTCGTCGCCCGGTTCCAGCCGCCCGTAACGGTGGATGATGAGCGAGGCGTCGAGCGGCCAGCGCGCCAGCGCCTCGGCCTCGATATCGTGCAGCGCCTTCTCGGTCATGCCGGGATAATGTTCGAGCGTCATGGCGCGGACCTGATGGCCAGCGGAGACATCGCGCACTGAGCCTAGAAACATCACCGTGCCGCCGATATCCCGCTTGCCCGCCTTGAGGAGGGCCAGCTCGGCGCCGGCGTCGAAGGGCTGTTCCTGGATGCGGATCATCGGCCCATGATGCCCTGTCCCGCCACGATCTTCAATTGCCCGCCGGAAGACCCATGGTTTTGAGCTGTCCGAAAGCGGCGGCGGGGTTCAGCAGGATGTCCTTGATGTCAGGATAGAGGCGCGGGGTTCCCCACGGGCCCTTGACGATCACCGGAACCGGCAGGTGCGCGGCGCTCCCCTTGTCCCCGGCCGCAAGCCGCGGTTCGGCCTTGAGGTCGAGCGCCCGGCGCAGCATATCGGCCTCGCCATCGGCGGTCACGGCGAAGCTTGGGGATTGAAGCTTGATGTCCCTGGTGGTGGCGATTCCGTCGGCAAGTGTGAAGGACGCCGAGAGCGACGTGAAATCGGTCTTGCCGCTTGTTCCCCAGCCCTCGATGATGCGCTGGCTGACGGCGCCGAACAGGTCCTCCAGATCGGGGCCCACCAGACTGCCGTTGCTGGCGCTGACCATGGCCTTGCCCTTCAGCGTGCCGATGATTTCCTGCTGGTTGCGGCCGCTGCCCGAAATCTCGATCGCGACGGTACTCGGTCCCCTGAGCCAGGCAATGCCGCCCAGGCCGCCCAGCAGGGCCTCGGCATCGCCGGCTTCAAGCGACAGGGAGAAGGCCGGCGGTGTCACCCCGGCATCGGCCACTGTCTCGAGACGCGCATCGCCAAAGGCATTCGTGGCGATCGCGGCCTGAAGCCTGCCCTTGGCAAGCGTCAGCACGGCGCGGGCCGGAAACGCCGCCAACCCCGCATAGGCGAAAGCCGGTGTTTCGACCGTCACTTCGGCGTCAAAGGATTTGAGCACCTCGAAGCCCAGGGGAGCGGTGCCCCAGTCGCCGGGCTCCGCTCCGCTGTCCGGCAGAAACGGATCGAGCCTCAGACGTGCGGTGGAGAGCGCGGCCTGCAGCTTCGGCACTGCGCCCCGGAGATCGATCACCAATTCGCCCGAGGCTTGCAATTGATCGAGTGCCACTTCGGCCTGGCGGATGGCGAATGCCCGGCCGGCGCTGTCCAGAGCACCCGAGACGGACAGGGTCAGGTAGGACGGCGCATCCTCGGCGGGAATGCCGCCCCAGCGTGCCGCCGCCCGGAAGTCCGGGCTGGCGAGTGTCACCGGGCCAGCCAGGCTCAGGATCTTGGCCGTCGACAGGCGGCCGCTGAATGTTGCCGCTGCCTCGGCGGTCCCGACCGAAAGATCGAGCGGCGAGCCATCGCCATGCACGCGCGCCAGCGATTTGAGATCGGCGGCGATGCGCGCCAGCCACCCGCCAATCTCGGTGGTGCCGTTCAGGCTGATGGCACCGTCCGCATTGACCTGGGCGATGGCATTGGCGTTCGACACGTCGAGGCTCTGGCCGTTGCGCGCATCGAAATAGCGCAATCGTCCATGTTCGACGGCGATGCGCAGGGCGGAGGGCGTCTTGACGGCGGCGAATTCCCAATTCGCCTGGCCGCGCTCGTCGACGAGGAAGGCGAATTCGGGGTCTTCCAGTTTCATGGCGGACAGATCGGGCGAACGGGTGACGAGCTGCCACAGGCTGACGGGCAGGCGCAGCGCCTTGGCGGTCATGAAGGGCCCGTCCTGGCCTTGGGGGCCAGCGAGGCTTGGCCGCTCAAGCCTTATGGAGAGTTCGGGCGCGAAGGCCAGGCGGGCGCCGCCTTGCGCCTCGAAGCTCCGCCCGAGCTGATTGCGTGCATGCTCCTGCAGCATTGCCACCGCCCAGCCGGGCGAAAGCCCCAGCCAGCCCAGGAGGCCCAACAGCACAAGCGCGGCGGCCGCCGCCACCCGGAATTGCAATCCAGACATTGGAAACTCCACAATTGGCGCCGCTTTTCGTGGGCACTTGCGTCCCTTCTGTGGCCTCAGGCGGCCACATGCGGCTCACGCAGCGAATGCGACAGCAGGATCACCGGCAGCAGGCCCGCCGCCACGATGGTCAGCGCCGGCAGCGCGCTCTCTTCGAGCTGGTCGAGGGAGGCCAGCATGAATACGGTGGTCGCCAGGGTTTCGAAATCGAAGGGCCTGAGGATCAGGGTCGCCGGCAATTCCTTCATGCAGTCGACGAAGACCAGGAGTGCCGCGGAAACCAGTGCAGGCCGCAAGAGCGGCAGATGCACTTCGCGGAAGGCGCTCATCGGCCCCCGGCCCAGCATGCGGGCGGCGGCGGCGACATTGGGCGTCACCTTCTGCAAGCCGCTCTCGACGGCGCCGAAGGACACCGCCAGGAAGCGCACGACATAGGCGAAGATCACGGCGGCGATGCTGCCCGACAAAAGCAGGCCGGTGGACACCCCGAAGCGGTCGCGCATGAAACTGTCGAGGGCATTGTCGAAGAAGGCCAGCGGGATCAGCACGCCGATGCCCAGCACTGTGCCGGGAATGGCATAGCCCAGGCTGGCGACGCGGATCACCTGCTTGGTCAGCCCGCCGCGCATCATGCGGTTGGCATAGCCGAGGATGAGGCCGAGGCCCACCGCGATGATGGCCGCCAGGCAGGCGAGCAGCAGGGAATGGCTGACCGCCTTCAAATAGGGCAGCGACAGCGCATCATGGAGCCTGGAGCGCGCGAAATTGAGCAGCACCAGGCCCGGAATGATGAAGCCGATGAGGATCGGCAGCGCGCAGACAATGACCGCCACGGCGCGCTGCCAGCCGTTGAGCCGGATGCGCTCCGGCTGGCGCGGGCGCTGGGCGGGCAGCACGAAGGACTGCTTGCGCCGCGCCGCCCGCTCGACCCACAGAAGTGCGAAGATGAAGATCAGCATCACGGCGGCGATCTGCGCCGCACCGCCCAGATTTCCTTGACTCAGCCACGTCGTATAGACGCCGAGCGTCAGGGTGCGCACGCCGAAGAAGCCGGCCGCCCCGATGTCGTTCAAGGTCTCCATCAGCGCCAGGCTGACGCCGACCGCGATGCCGGGCCTGGCCAGCGGCAGGGCCACGGTGCGAAAGGCGCCCCAGGGCGTCTGGCCGAGCGCCCTCGCAACTTCGAGCTGGGTGGCGGGCTGGCGGACGAAACTGGCCCGGGCGGTGAGGAACACATAGGGGTAGAGCACCATGGAGAGCACGAAAATGGCGCCGCCCATCGAGCGGATTTCCGGGAACCAGTAGTCGCTTGGGGTTTTCCATCCGAACAGGGCGCGGAGCCAAGTCTGCAAGGGCCCGGCGTAGCTCAAGAAGTCCACATAGGCATAGGCGACGATATAACCCGGCATGGCCATGGGAATGAGCGAGGCCCAGAGGAATAAAGGCCGCAAAGGAAAGCGGCACATGGTGACGAGCCACGCCACCGCCGTTCCCGTGACGAAGGTGATGGCGCCGACGCCGGCCATCAAGATGAGCGTCTCCAGCAGATAGCCCGGGAGCACCGTGGAAATCAGATGCGGCCAGACATTTTCGGTGGGGGTGAGCGCCAGCACGATGATGGTGATCACCGGCAAACCGAGGGCCAGCCCCGTCACCAGGGCCGAGCCGCCAAGAAGCCGCTCGGTCCATGAGCGCGGCGGGCCCTTCAGGACGGCCACGCGTCCGGCCTTGGACATGCCTTGATCAGCCCGCCAGCACGCGGGTGACCGGGAAAGTGATTTCAGCCAGCGTGCCTTTCCGCGGCTCGCTGGAGAGCGCGAAGCTGGCGCGGTTGGCCTCGGTCAAAGCTTTGGTCAGAGGCAGGCCAAGACCTGTACCCTCCGATTCGCGGCCCTCGGTGGCGATGCGCCGGAAAGGTTCGAGCGCCAGCGCCAGTTGTGCCGCCGTCATGCCGATGCCGGTGTCCTTGACCCTCAGTTTCAACTCGCCCGCCGGTGATAGCGCCGCCGAAACGATCACCTGTCCGCCCGGATCGGTGAACTTCACCGCGTTAGAGAGCAGGTTGAGCATGATCTGGCGCATCGAGCGCAAATCCGCCACCACATTGGGCATGTCGGCGGGCATGGTCTTGCGCAGCACGACGCGGGCCGCGGTGGCCTGTTCCTGCAGCATCTTCATGGCGTGGTCGGCCAGGTCCGACAGATTGACGGAGGTGAAATTCAATTCCAGCTTGCCGGCCTCGACCTTGGACAGGTCGAGCAGGTCGTTGATCAGCGACAGCAGGTGGCTGCCGCTGGCATGAATGTCATGCACGTAGCCCTTGTATTTCGCATTGTCGATTTCGCCGAAGCGTTCGAGCCGCATCACTTCCGAGAAGCCCATGATGGCGTTGAGGGGGGTGCGCAATTCATGGCTGATGCGGGCCAGGAATTCGGACTTCTGGCGGCTCGTCGCCTCGGCCTTGTCCTTGGCCTCGCGCAATTCGGCTTCGGTCTTTTTCCACTGGGTGATGTCGCGCACCACGGCGCAGAAGGCGGCCAGCGATTTCGGCGCCTGCAGCTTGCCGATGGTGAGGAACAAGGGCACCGTGCCGCCCTGGCGGACGATGGCCGTCACCTCGCGCCCGTCGTTGAACACCGCTGCCAATCCCGGCCCCTGCAGCGCCGCCAGATAGTCGCGCACCAGCTTGCGGCTGCCGGGTTCCAGGAGGTCGGCGAAGGGCTTGCCCGCCACGTCGGCGATGCGATAGCCGAAAATCGCTTCCGCCCCGGCGCTGAAGGTGTGGATGCGGGCATTGGCATCGAGCGTGATGATGCCGTCGGCGGCGGTATCGAGGATGGCGCGCAGTTCCTGGTCGGCTTCGGAAGCGCCGTTGCGGACCGGAAGCGGGATCACCTCGGCGGCGGCGGCCGGTTCTGGAGCGGTAAACGCTTCGGCGGCAATGGCCGGCACGCGCGCCAGCCTGAGCGTCAGCGCTTCCGCCTTGGGCGGTTCCGCCGGGCGCAGCACGAATTGGCGGGCGGGACCGGCCAGCCACGGGATGACGCTCATCTGCACCGAAGCGAAGATCGTGCGCCCGTCCTCCACCTGAATGTCGTTGCCCGGCAGCGACTGGCCAAGCTGCCCGAAGCGGTCACAGAGGAAACGGTCGTTGATGACATCTTCCGCCGAATCATGGCCCAGCAGCCGCGCCGCGGCGGGATTGGCGAACAGGAGGAGGCCGTCCTTGGCCACCAGGATGGCGTCCTTGCGGGCCTCCAGTGGCGCTCGCACCTGGTCGGGCATGCGCGGCAGCTTGCGCCGCTCGGGAGCGGACAGCACTTCGGCACTCTCGGACACCAGCTCAAGCGGCGGGATATCCTCGTCCGGCTCAGGACCGGCCACGGCCGCCGCTTGGCGCGGCACCGGACGCGGCACATGGCGGGCCCCTTCTTCGACAGTCTCGCCGAGCTTCGCGAAGGCGTCCGCATCGGAATTGGAGAGCGGGCGCGGCACGGGCTTAGCGGTTTCGGGCGGCGCCTCCGGCGGGGGCGTCCCGGCCCCCGTGAGCTTCAATTCCAGCGCCCGGCGCTCGGTCACATCGTCGAGCAGCACCATGGCAAAGGCGTGGGATCCGCCCGCCCGGTCCAGCAGACGCGCCGTGAGCCGGATGTCGCGGCTGCCGATGCGGACCGGCAGCGGCTTGACGGCAACCAGCATTCCCGCCGCCTCCACCCGCGACAGCATGTCCTCGGCCATTTGCGCTTCGCCAAGCAGTCCGGCCAGGCTTGCCCGCTGGCCGGCCCCCAGCAGCAGCAGGGCCGCGGCATTGAGGTGGCGGATGGCCCCGTCGCGGGCCACCAGAAGGGCGGCCGAGGGCAGCAGATCGAAGGCCGCCAGAATGTCGCCCGCGGCCTCCTGCGCCTGCACCGCCGCCGATTGCCGCGCCACGGCGAGCACGCCCGGCCGGCCATCGGCCAGCGCATGAATCATGCAGCGGCAGGCCAGCGGCGCCGTGGCGCCCGACGACGGAAAGTGCAGCAGCGCGGTCTCGACCTGCCCGCGGCGCAGCTTGCGCGCCAGGAGGGCGATCTGCTCGACACCCGGTTCGAGGAAGTCGAAAGGCCGGTCGATCAGGTCGAATAGCGATTGGCCGCCGAAATAGGCGATGCCCGGGCCATTGGCCCAGACGATTCGGGCCCTGGCCCCGTCCCACAGCCACGCCGCCTCGGGAACGTCCCGCAAGTCCTCAAGCGTCGGCGTCACGGTGTTGGCCACCCGGTTTCATCCTCGTTCATGTCACTTCGATACAACAGGTTAAATCAAATTAAACGCATTATCGGCGAACCGTCCACCTTATCCTTAAGCCATGGATTCTCTTGATGAAATGGTGCAACGCAAAATTTATGTTGCAATGCACAATAATTTCCGCCATAGCATCAGCCATCACCGGGACCTGACGACCCGGACCGCAGGAGAAGCAGATGGCCAACAAGAAGGCGAAAAACCGAATGAGCCCCGAGATGAACCCCGAGATGAACCCCGAAATGAGCACCGAAATGAACACTGAAATTCCAGCCGAAATGGCCGCCCTCGCGCAGAAGTCCGTCGACCAGGCCCAGGCCGCCTTCGAGAAGGTCAGCGAAGTGGCCCACAGCAATGTCCAGATGTTCGACGCCGCCGCCAGCGCCTACAAGAACCGCTTCACCGACATTCAGCTGAAGGGCATGGAATTCGCCCAGCTCAACGTCAATGCCGGTTTCGCCTTCGCCCGCAAGCTCTTCGCCGTCAAGGAGCCCACCGAGGCCTTCAACCTGCAGCAGGCCTTCGTGAAGGAGCAGACCGAGGCTCTCCAGCGCCAGGCCACCGAACTGAACGCATTGACCGTTACGCTGGCCAAGGAAGCCATCAAGCCGGTTCAGGAAACCATGACCAAGTCCTTCCCCGGTCTCGGCAAGGCCTTCGCCGCCTGATCTTGAATTGACGCGTGGGTCCGGGGCTTTCCTCCTCCCGGCAACGGACCGCGAACGCGAAGAAGGCCCGTGGCTTAAACCGCCCCGGGCCTTTTTGTTGTCTTGAAATTTCGCGGCGCAGCGGCTAGGAACCCCGCCAGCGCCCGATGACGCGTGCCGCTGTAGCTCAGTTGG
>JANPCA010000570.1:0-8668 GCA_031430715.1 Hyphomicrobiales bacterium
GCGTGCAATGGCGTTCACCTGACAGGCCCCTTGGTGTCCTGGCGTGCCCTTGTCAGCCGATACGCTTGCCGCTGGCCCGGTCGAAGACATGGACGTTTTGTGGGGCGATGGTCAGCTTCACATTGTCGCCGGGTTTCAGGCTGGTGCGTTCGATGGCCATGTGGGTGAGAAGATGACCCGCCGTCTTGATGGCGACCTGGGTGGTCATGCCGAGCGGCTCAACCACCAGAACCTCACCGCTGATGCCGTGATCGGCGATCCGCAGATGCTCCGGCCGCATGCCCAGCGTCACGTCCTGGCGGTCATCGACGCCCTCCGCGGCGATCTCCACCAGGTTGCCGTCAGGCAGCCGCACCTGCGTACCATCCTTCTCGGCCACCACGCCATCGATGAAGTTCATGGTCGGTGAACCGATGAAACCGGCAACGAAGACATTGGCGGGCCGGTCGTAAAGGTCCAGTGGCGGGCCAACCTGCTGCACGATACCTTCGTTCATCACCACGATGCGGTTGGCCATGGTCATGGCCTCGATCTGGTCGTGCGTCACATAGATGGCGGTGGTTTTCAGGGACTGATGCAGCGCCTTGATTTCGGTGCGCATCTGCGCCCTGAGCTTGGCATCGAGATTTGACAAGGGCTCATCGAACAAGAATACCTTGGGGTCGCGCACGATGGCGCGGCCCATGGCGACGCGCTGGCGCTGACCGCCGGAGAGCTGCTTCGGCAGGCGCGCCAGCAGGCTGTTCAACCCGAGTTTTCCCGCGGCCTCGTCAATGCGGCGGCTGATGCGGTCCGGGGCTTCCTTGCGCAGCATGAGGCCGAAGCCCATGTTGCTTGAGACATTCATATGCGGATAGAGCGCGTAGGACTGGAACACCATGGCGATGTCGCGGTCGCGGGGCGCCACGTTATTCACCAGCCTTCCGGCGATGCGGATTTCGCCGCCGCTCTCTTCCTCCAGCCCCGCGATGATGCGGAGCAGCGTGGACTTGCCACAGCCCGATGGCCCAACCAGCACGATGAACTCGCCATCCTCGATCGTCAGGTCGATGCCCGACAGTACCTTCACCGCGCCGAAGACCTTGTTGACATTGTCGAGTGTCACGGAAGCCATGGAATTATCCTTTGACCGCGCCGGCGGTCAGGCCGGTGACGAGATAGCGCTGCAGGAAAGCGAAGAAGATGCAGACGGGAATGAGCGCCATCACCGAGGCCGCCATCATCTGCCCCCAATCCACGGCAAATTTGCCGATGAAGGTGAGCAGGCCCACCGAGAAGGTCTTCTGGTCCTCGCTGTTGATCAGCATCAGCGCGAAGAGCAATTCGCTCCACGCGGCGGTGAACACGAAAGCCACCGTGGCGCCCATGCCGGGCAGGGTCAGCGGCAGGATGATGCGGCGCAGCGCCATGACCCGCGTGCAGCCGTCGATCATCGCGGCTTCCTCCAGATCCTTCGGCACGCCGTCAAAGAACGATTGCATGAGGAAGGTGGCGAAGGCGATGGTGAAAGCTGTATAAATAACGATGAGGCCATAGAGATTGTCGGTGAGGCCCAGTTGACCCATGATGCGGAAGATCGGCGGGATCACCATCACCAGCGGAAAGGTCTGAGTGAGCAGCAGCACCAGGCTGACCCAGGCCTTGCCCTGAAAGCGGAAGCGCGACAGGGCGTAGCCGGCGAGTGAGGCCACCGCCGTCACGATCAGCGCCGTGGCGATCGAGACGATCATGCTGTTCAGAAAGTAGCGCGGAAAATCAGAGGCGCGGAGCACCGTCTGGTAATTCTTGAGTGTCATGTGGGTGGGCCACAGCTTGATGCCCTCGCTGTAGAGCAGGTTCTCGGGCGTCACCGAGATCTTGACCGTCCAGTAGATCGGAAAAAGCGCGAAAGCCACATAGGCGAGGATGGCGCCATAGAGGCCCATGGCATTCACCGTCCGGCGGAACTTGCTCTGCCCCACCATCTCAAAAATCCTTCATCAGAACGCGCCGCATCTGGATGACGATCAGCGCATAGGCGATCAGCAGCACCAGCAGCAGCACGGCGATGGCCGAGGCATAGCCCTTGTCGAGGGCCTTGAAGGCCGACACATAGATATAGGTTGCGATGGTGTTGGTCGAACCCGCCGGACCTCCCGCCGTCATCACATAGATCAGGTCGGCGAAGGTGGCGATCCACACGGTGCGCAGCATCACGGTGATGGCGATGGTGGGCGCCAGGAACGGCATCGTCACCTTGGTGAACTGCTGCCAGGCTGAAGCGCCGTCGATGGCGGCGGCTTCATAGAGTTCACCCGGAATGGATTTCCGCGCGGCGAGAAGCGTGATGGCGAAGAAGGGTATGCCGAACCAGACGTTGGCAATGATCGGCCCCCACATGGCGGTTGAGGGATGGGCCAGGATGGTCACCGGCTCGCTCTGCAGCCCGATGGCAAAGAAAACATGCGGCAAAGGTCCGACAATCGGATTGAACAGCCACGACCAGGTCAGGCCGGTGAGAAAGGTCGGCACGGCCCAGGGCAGGAACACCAGCGCCTGCACCAGCTTGCGGCCATGGAATGGCTTGTTGAGGAGCAGTGCCAGGCCGAGGCCAAGGAAGAACTGGAAAAAGAGACTGCCTACCGTCCACCACGCGGTGTTGACCAGCGCGCCATGCAGCACCTCGTCCGTCAACAGGGTGCGATACTGGTCAAGCCCCGCGAATTGCGACTTGAAGGCGGTGAATTTCCAGAAGGAATAGGAGATGCCGATGATCAGCGGCACGATCAGCACCGTGGCGATGATCAGCAGCGCCGGGCTGAGATAGATCCACGGCTCAAGGATGGCGCTCCAGCGCCTGCGCCACTTCTCGTCCAACGCGGTTGCGGCGATTGCGGTCATCGATCCATACAAGACGCCAAACTATGCCCCCCACTTCCGTCATCCCGGCGAAAGCCGGGACCCAGCTTGCCGCCGGACAAGTCCCTACCGTCCCAGTGTGCTGAACCATGGGTCCCGGCTTTCGCCGGGATGACGAATGGGGGTTGGGATTGCACAGCGCGTCCTTTGCCAAGGGACGCGCCCAGTTGTCTTACTTATGTTCCGCCATGTATTTCTGCTGTTCGGCGGTGAGATAAGCAGCCCAGCCATCGGCCACTTCCTTTGCCGTCTTTTTGCCCAGCAGGAGTTCCTGGAAGGCGGTCGGCACCATCGAGTCATAGAAGACGCCGAGGTTCTCGAGATGGGTCGGCGGCGTCACCATGACATATTTGCCCGGGTCGTTCAGCTCGTCGAACCAGCCCTTGAACTGCTCCGTCTTGAAATGCGCGTCCTGCTCGGCACCATTGTGGATGGGCATGACGCCCACCGTCTTGGCCCAGCCGAGGTTCTGCTTGTTCTCGAGCAGATAGGACATGACCTTCCACGTCTCGGCCTTGGCCGGGCTGTCCGACAGCATCGCCCAGCCGGCATAGCCCAAGGCCGGATAGGCCTTGCCGCCGGGGCCGACCGGCCAAGCGGCAACCGCGAAATCATCGGCACTCATCTTCTCGGCGATGCCGATCAGCGCGTCCGGGTCCTGGTTCAGCATGGCACAGGTGCCGCTGTAGAAGCCGGTGACCAATTCGTTGAAGCCCCAGGAGATCGAATCCTTCGGCGCCCAGCCCTTCATATAAATATCCTGCATCATCTGCAGGCCCTTGACCGAGCCTTCCTCGTTGAAGGTCGAGGTGCCGTCGGCGTTGAAATAGCCGGCCTTGCCGCCCATGTTGTTGAGGAACTGCTGGATCGAACCGAAGGCGCCCGGTCCGCCGCGCAGGCAATAGCCATACTTGCCATTGCCCAAGGCCGAAATCTTCTCGGCCGCGGCCGCGAATTCCTCCATGGTTCCGGGCGGGCCTGCAAGGCCTGCTTCCTTGAACAGCTTCTTGTTATAGAACATCGCGTTGATGTAGTATCCGTAGGGGATCATGAACTGAGTGCTGTTGACGGTCGAGCCGAACTCCTTGGCGCGCACGCCCAGTGTGCCCGCCTCGGCCCAATCCTTCATATAGGGGCCAAGATCCTCAAGCTGCTTGTTATTGGCATAAAGCCCCATCCAGCGTTCCGGCATTTCCACCATGTCGGGCGTTTCACCGGCCTGCACCATGGAAAGGAATTTCTCGAAGGCCTGGCCCCAGGGCAGCGAGATCACTTCGACCTTGATGTCGGGATTGGCCTTCTCGAATTCGGCGATCTGGCTCTTCAGAAATTCGGTGCGCTGCGGGCTGGTGATCACTTCCACCAGCTGCACCTTGGTTTCGGCCATGGCCGAAGCAGCGCCGAGTGCAAGCAGCCCCGCACCCAGCAGCATCGATGTCATCATTTTCTTCATTTAGTCCTCCCTAGGTTTGACACTCTTGGCAAAGGCATTCTCCAGGTCGGCCCAGAGCACTTCTGGATCCTCGAGGCCGACATGCAGGCGGATGGCGCGAGGGCTCACGCCGAAACGGTCGAAGGAATTGACTCCCGGCGTCTGCGCCAGCGAGGCGGCGACGGGGACAATGAGGCTTTCGTGGCCGCCCCAGCTGACGCCCATGCGGAAGAGCTTCAGCGCGTCCGAAAACCGCGCGACGTCGATGCGGCCGTCAACTTCGAAGGTGAAGAGACTGGTGAAGCCCGACAGCGTGGCCCTGCCCGGGTGATTGGAATAAACCGGGTGATGCACCTTGGTGACGGAGGGATGCTGACGCAACCGGCTGGCGATCATCAGTCCACTGTCCATATGGCGGCGGATGCGCAAGGGCAGGGTGCGGAGGCCGCGTGTCAACAGAAAGGCTTCCAGCGGCGACAGCTTGGCGCCGAGGAAGGGATGGGTCAGTTCATTGATCCTGGCGATCATCGCGGCGGGACCGGCAACGACGCCCGCCACCGTATCACTGTGGCCGCCGATATATTTCGAAGCAGAGTGAATCACCAGATCGGCGCCATGCAGGATGGGTTTCTGGAACACCGGAGTGGACCATGAATTGTCGATCACGGTCACGGCGCCCTGCGCCTTCGCCGCCGCCGCGAGGCGCGGAATGTCCTGAAGCTCGAAGACCATGGAGGTGGGGCTTTCGAGATAAAGCAGCTTGGCGCCCGGCAGGGCCGCCTCGATGGCATCGGCATCGGCGCCATCGACATAATCGACCTTGACGCCGAAGCGCGGCAGAAGCTTTTCGAAGAAGCGGTAGGCATCGCCATAGACATGGCGCACCGCCACGATGCGGTCACCGGATTGCACAATCGACAGCAGCGTGGCGCTGATCGCCGCCATGCCGCTGGCAAAGCCGCGCGCCGCTTGCGCCCCCTCGAGGGCGGCGATGCGGCATTCGAAGTCATGGACCGTCGGGTTGCCGACACGCGAATAGATAAAGCCCTTGCTTTGGCCTGCGAAGGCGTCGCGCATGGCGGCAAAGTTCTTGAAGGTAAACAGCGAGGTCTGATAGATCGGACCCACCACCGGATCGTGCTCGTGCTCGGCATCGCCGCAGACAATGAGCGAGGCCTCAGCGATGGCCTTGGCGGCGAGATGCGGATCATGCTTCATCGGGAAAGGCCTCGCGGATTTCGCGTTCGACGGAATCGACGATCTTCCACGCTTCAACGCGCGCCGTTACGGCATCGTGCCGGGCAATGGCTTCGAACATGGTGCGGTGAAAGGGATAGGAGGTCTCGGCGAAATCCGGCAGCGACAGCGGATTTTCCCAGAACTTGTGGAGAAGATCACGCATCGATTTGGTGATCTGGACGAAGAAGGGATTGTCCGTCGCGGCGATGATTGCCTGGTGATAGTCCCAGTCCTCCTCGGAGGAATTGCCGTCTGCATGGGCTGCTTCCATGCGCAACAGCGCCGCTTCGATCGCCGCGACGCTTTCGGTCCCGGCCGCACTTGCGCAGATGGCCGCAGCCTCGCCCTCAAGCGCGCGGCGCACCTGTAGGGTCTGCAGCAGATTCTTGACCTTCGATGGCCGCGCCAGCACCAGCGGCACATGCAGAATATTGGGGCCGACCGGCACCCGGAGAAAGACTCCGCTGCCCTGGCGCATTTCGACGATGCCCAGCGCCTCCCAGCGCTTCAACGCCTCGCGGACGGTGGACCGGCCGACGCCCAGCACCTCGCACAGAACCCGCTCGCTCGGCAGCTTGGCTCCGGGACGGACCGCCATACGTTCGACATAGGCGCCAAGCGAATCGAGCACCGCGGAGTCCAGCGATTTCGGCCGGATGGGCTTTGACAGGCCAGCCGCAGCGGATCTTTTCGAACTGTTGAGCGCCACTGATGTCCACCGGTCTGGTTATCAGACCAATTGATGTTCCATGGAAACTCCTTTGCCGTCAAGCCTCATTCGCGATGCAAACCACTTGCCGGCGTTCGTCATTCGCCCGGATATAATTGCGGGTCGTTGGGCGGTTGACCGGAGCATCCCTGCTGCCTAGGGTGGTCTGTTCTGGAAACGAGGCCTGCGTATGCGCTGTATTCCGTTCGCCGTGTCGATCGCCGTCGCCGTCAGCCTCGCTGGCGCCACACCCGCTGCTGCAACTGGACGGGGAAGCTGGGACCATGTGGGGAACGGCGGCTTAGCCGGGACCGCGTCACTCAATGGCACCGTCTCCGCGCTGCACAAGGTCGGGACGGTGCTCTACGCTGGTGGCCGCTTCACCAATGCCGGCGGCGACCCGAACGCCGATCGCATCGCCAAGTGGGACGGGGTCGCGTGGAGCGCGCTCGGCACGGCACCACTCGGCAGCGGATCAGTGTTGGCGATCGCCCACTATGGCGGCAAGATCTATGCCGGCGGCAATTTCCAGGACGCCGGCGGCAATGCCGACGCCGACAATCTTGCGGTGTTCGACGGAACGAGTTGGGCGCCGTTCTGCGATACGCATGGACACACGGGCCCGACCGTCAGCTTGCAAGTGAACGCGCTGCAGGTGATCGGCACGACTCTCTACATCGGCGGCGGCTTCCAGAACGGCGCCGGGCTCCCCAAGGCCGACTACCTGCTGGCTTGCGACCTCCTGACCGGTGCGCCGAGCGCCACGGTCGATAACGACGGTGACTTCACCGGCGGCGTCTACGCGCTGACGGCTGACAGCAACGGCGTGCTCTATGCGGGTGGCACGTTCACGAACCTCGATGGCGATCTGGCAGCCGACCACATCGCCGCCTATGATGGCACGTGGCACGCCGTCGGCGGCGGCATCGACACCTTCGTCAGGGCGCTGACCGCCAATGGCAGGGATGTCTATGTCGGCACTGACAAGGTGAACGTCGGCGGCATTGCGGCAGCCGATCACGTGGTCAAGTGGGACGGATTGGCGTGGCAAGCGCTTGGCACAAACACTGCCGGCAGCGACGGCTGGTTCCCACCTACGGCATTCATCTATTCCCTCGCGGCGAGCGGCTCATTGCTGTTCGCCAGCGGTTCGTTCCAGAATGCCAACAACCAGCCAGCAGCCGACAATGTCGCCTGGTTCGACGGCACGGCGTGGCGTGCGCTGGGCTCCAACGGTGCGGGGGACGGGCCGTTGCCGGCAGAAGGCAAGGCCCTCGCGGTGGTCAACGGCTTGGTCTACGCGGGCGGCAACTTCACCAGTGCCGGCGGCGACATCGCGGCGCGATTTGTAGCGTCAAGATCGCTGCGCCTGCCGGATGCCGAGATCGGCAATTTTTCCGGCAATTATGTGGGCAACAACATCTATGGCGCGGCCGCGCCCGGCCAGACAAAGACAATCGCCATCGAACGCGGCAAGAGCTCGTTTTTCCCGGTCCTGATCCAGAACGACGGACTGGTGCCGGCGGACTTCACACTCAAGGGCACGGGTGCCGCCAATGGCTACACAGTGACTTACATCAACTACGCCAACGGCGCTGACGTCACGGTAGCGATTCGCAACGGCACATTCTCGACCGGGACACTAGCGCGAGGCCAGAGATTCGCGCTGAAGATGATCGTGAAACTATCGGCATCCGCCTCCAACACTGGGGCGTTCCAACTCACCGCGAAGTCGACGGCGGGAACCCCCAGCGATAGTGTCAAAGGCATCGTCAACGCCAATTAACCGGGATCACGTCCCGAACGCCAAATCGCCCTTGCCAAGAGGAGACCGTCCATGCATGACGGCGTTTGGGGTGAAAGGGTAGCCCACCTGGCCGCTGGCATGCGATACACCGCGAACGGTCAATCGGCCTGCTCGAACCTAGAGTGTCATGACGTCGGCATCCGAAACCGTGGCGCGGGCCAAATCTGCGACATGCGCATGGTGCGTGAAGACGATGACCTGGGTTCCTTGGCCAAAGGCACTGAGCAGCGACAGCATTTGCGCCGTCCGTTCGTCGTCAAAGCTCGACAGCAGATCATCGGCGATGAATGGCAATGGCTCCGAGGCGCGGCGTTCAAGGAGCGCCAGCCGCAGACACAGGAACAATTGGTCGCGCGTTCCCTCGCTTAAAGCAGCGACGGGAACGCGCGGGCCTGAGGCGCGCGCCGCCACCAGGGCCGGGCGGTCCTGTTCGTCATAGTCTGCCGCAAGCCCCGTGAATGCATCGGCAGTTGCCACCCGGAACAGCGCACCGGCACGCGCCATCAGCGGATCCTGATTGGCGGCCCGGTGCCGCTCGATGGCGCGCGATGCCAGCCGTGCGGCGGCCGCCCGGACCAGCCAG
>JANPCA010000571.1:0-10807 GCA_031430715.1 Hyphomicrobiales bacterium
ACAAGCTCTCATGCGCAAAACGTTGAAGACAAGCGATTGCGGTACATGACCCCAATGCGCCGCCTGTACACGCGGCGCGATGGGTCCCCGCAACAAGTGCGGGGATGACAACATTGGGTATGTGTGTTTCGTTAAGTTAGCGGCTATGGGATTTATTCCGGCGACCCATGGTGCGACGAGCGCCAGCATCTGCCGTTAAATGGGTTGCCGGGACAAGCCTGGCAATGACAATAGTTGTCATCCCCGCTCCATCACCGCCACGAAAAACCCATCCGTGCCATGCTGTGCCGGCGTCAGCAGCAATGTGTCCTTCGATCCATCCGCCGACAAGGGCACATCTCCACCAATGGCACGGCCCCATTGCTCCGCATACGGAATGATTTTCATTTCCGGATGTTGGCTGAGAAATCCAGCAATCTGCTCGTTGTTTTCCTCCGGCAGGACCGAACAAGTGATGTAGACCAGCCGCCCGCCCGGCTTCACCAAATCGAATCCCTTTTCAAGCACTTGCCGCTGATCCTTGATTCTGATGGTCAACTGCTTTTCGGTGATCCGCCACTTGGCGTCGGGTTTGCGGCGCCACGCGCCAGAGCCAGAGCACGGCGCATCGATCAGCACGCAATCGAAGGGGCCCGCCGCATCGAGCCTTGAACCGTCCTGGGCGGAAATCACCTCGCAATTGGTGACCCCGGCCCGCTGCAGCCGCTCGAAGATCGGACGCAAGCGGAAACGGTCCGCATCATGGGCGGTGAGCCGGCCCTCGTTGTTCATCATCGCCGCCAGTGCCAGGGTCTTGCCGCCGGCACCCGCGCAGATGTCGGCCACCGACTCCCCGGGTTTCACGCCAGAAAGCAAAGCCGCCACCTGCGAGCCCGCGTCCTGCACCTCATACCAGCCCCTGCCGTGGGCCGGCTCCGCCTCGACATTCACATTGCGCGTCTCATGCCCCGGCGCCGCCAGCCGTACCGCCAGCGGCGACAGTGGCCCTTCGACGGCACCAAAGCGCGACAAAGCTTCGAGTACTTCAGCGCGCGTGGCCTTGAGTGTGTTGACACGGAGATCGATGGGTGCCCGCATGGCGATCGCCGCCCCCTCCTCCGCCGCGCGGTCACCGAAGGCTTTTTCGAAACTTGGGACCAGCCACTCCGGAATGTCGCCCTTCACCGCCAACGGCAGATCCTCGCGGAGATCGCGCGCCAGGGCCGTCCGCTCGGTCTCGGTCAAGACGCCCGGACCGTGGTCCTCCCCCGCCAGCGCCGCGGTCTGCTCCAGCCCCTGCCCCCAGAGATCGCGGAGTGCCGCCAGCACCAGGGCGCGCGGCCGCCCGTCGCCCATGCGGGCCGAGAGCGAATTGCGCCGCCTCAGACAATCGAACACCAGAGTGCCGATGGCGTGCCGGTCGGTGGAGCCAGCGAACCGGTGGCTCTTGCCCCAGTCTTTCAGCGCCTCGGCGGCCGGTTGATGATGTTCGAAAACCTGTTTGAGAATGTCGATTGCCGCGGCAGCGCGGCCAGCCAGTCGCATGTTCTATCCAATCACGAAAAGACGAAGCCCGAACCACACCCACATGAGCGCCATGCAGGCGAACCCGGCCAGAAACACTTTCATACGCAGCGGCACATTGTTGGCGCCGGTGTGAATCAGCGTGTGCGCGATGCGCGCAAGAACGAAAGCCCAGGAGAGCACCACCGCCACGCTATCGGCAAGCCCGGTCGCCACCAGAAGGCCGCAAGCTGCATACCACATCATCGGCACGTCGAACTGGTTATCGAAATTGTTGCCGAGCTTCAGAACCTCGTCGGGCCAGGCCTTGGTGTTGAGCGAAATGTCCTTGATGCGGGTCTTGCCCGCCATCACCGCGGCGATGCGCGCCCGGACTGTACGGATGCCCACCCAGGCGGTCAGCGCCACATGCATGAACAGCGGCAGCAACAGTCCTTGCGTGACGGTCATGCTCAATTCTGCCGCTGGTAGTTCGGCGCCTCGCGGGTGATCATCACGTCATGCACGTGGCTCTCGCGCATGCCAGCCGAGGTGATGCGGATGAATTGCGCCTTTTCGCGAAGCTCAGCCAGGTCCGCCGCCCCGACATAGCCCATGGCGGCCCGCAAGCCTCCCACCAATTGGTGCAGCACGGCACCCGCCGGTCCCTTGAACGGCACCTGGCCCTCGATCCCCTCCGGCACCAGCTTGAGAGAATCCTTCACCTCCTGCTGGAAATAGCGGTCGGCGGAGCCGCGCGCCATGGCGCCCACCGACCCCATGCCGCGATAGGCCTTGTAGCTGCGCCCGTTGTAGAGATAGACCTCGCCGGGGCTCTCATCGGTGCCGGCCAGCAGCGAGCCGATCATGGCGGCCTCGGCGCCCGCCGCCAGCGCCTTGGCGAGATCGCCCGACAGCTTGATGCCGCCATCGGCGATCACCGGCACGTTCTGCTTCGCGCTTTCTTCCGCGCATTCGAGAATGGCCGAGAACTGCGGCACGCCGACGCCTGCCACCACGCGCGTCGTGCAGATGGAACCCGGCCCGATGCCGATCTTGACGGCATCCGCCCCGGCATCGATCAGCGCCTTCACCGCCTCGGGTGTTGCCACATTACCGGCGATGATCTGCACCTTGTTGGACAGGTGCTTGATGCGCGCCACCTGGGCAATGACATTGGCCGAATGGCCGTGCGCTGTATCGACCACGATGACATCGGCCCCGGCATCGACCAGCAATTGGGCGCGTTCATAGCCGGCATCGCCCGTGCCGGTGGCCGCCCCGACCCGCAACCGCTCATGCTCGTCCTTGGCCGCGAATGGATGGTCTGCGGCCTTCTCCATGTCGTTGACGGTGATCAGCCCCACGCATTTGTAATCGTCGTCGACGACGATCAGTTTCTCGATGCGGTACTTGTGCAGAAGCCGCCGCGCCTCGCCGCGGTCGACGCCCACCTTGACGGTGACCAGGTTCTCGTTGGTCATGAGTTGGGCGACCTTCATGTTGAGGTCATTGGCAAAGCGCACATCGCGGTTGGTGATGATGCCGGCCAAACGCCCCGCCGCATCGACCACCGGAATGCCGGAAATCTTGTGGCGCTCTTTAAGCTGCATGACATCCCCAAGCGTCGCTTCGGGGCGGATGGTGATGGGGTTCACCACCATGCCGCTCTCGAAGCGCTTCACCTGGCGCACATGCTCGGCCTGGATTGGGGCATCGAGGTTCTTGTGGATGATCCCCAACCCCCCGGCCTGCGCCATGGCAATGGCCAGCCGCGACTCGGTCACCGTATCCATGGCCGCCGAGATGATCGGGATCGACAGCGAAATGGAACGGGTAAGCCGCGTTCCGGTATTGACCTGGGCCGGCAGCACCGAGGATGCGCCGGGCTTCATCAGCACGTCGTCAAACGTCAAATATTCAGGAATCTGGCGCGGCGCCATTGGCCAACCTTTCGGAAAAGGGGAGTCGGATGAAGATTGGCGGCTGTCCTTAACACTTGGGCCGCGGCGTGGGCAAGCGGCATCAGGGGACGGTTGCCAGCGCCTCTCGGACCGCCTGCGGATTGCGGCCAATAACCACCAGATAGGCGCGCGCCGCCGCGTCCGGTTCCTTGCGCCCCTGCTCCCAGTCGCGCAATGTACCGAGCGGGATATGAAACCGCGCCGCAAACTCCTCCTGCGACAGGCCAAGGGCGCGGCGGATGATCTTCACCCGTGGTGTGCGCTTCATGCGGGCAAAGTCTTCGGGACTGAGAGGCTGCGCGTCGGGATCGCTCATAGCAGCGGCGTGCCGCTGCTCGGGAGTCATCGCATCGAGACGGCTCCAGTCATGGGCGGGTTTAGGTGTTCTGCTCGTGGTATTCTCGTTGCTCATAGGGTTCGGCTCCTCGGCCCGATATGATTCGAATGGTTTCTCCTCGCATCGTGTATGCGACGAACAAAAGACGATTCCTCGCCATACCGATGACTATGAAACGCTCCTCGCCATATTCATTGCCCGCATCAGCCCGCTCAATAGCGAACCAGTCTTTGAAGACGTCTCTTGCCGCCTCAAAACTAACGCCATGCTTGGCGTAGTTTTCTGCCGCCTTGCGGTCATCCCACTCAAATTCGCCATCATACATGAACATACGGCTTAGCCGTAGAGCTGTCAACGATCAAGCGCCGCGTTATGTCGCCCACCCCAGGCGATTGACGCGATACTGGACGCGGCTCATTATGCCGCGATGCGTGTCGGGCGGACCTCCCCCGTGGGTACGACCGCTTCGTTTTCCGCCACCCATGCGCAATTCGCCACGTGACTGATGCAACTCGTCAAGGCAGCAAACCAGGAGCCGAAGCATAACTAGCAAACTTACAACCGCCGCGAAGCCGATCCGGTTCCCCGTGAATGCCGCCCGTATTGACCGCCGCCCGCTCCGCAAGACAGCGCTCGTACTTCTTCTCCTGTCCACCTCCGCCATCGCCTCCATGGGAACCGCATCGGCCGGCCCGCTGGCTGCGTCGGGCTGCGACTTCAACAACGACGGCTTTGACGATCTGGCCCTGGGTGTTCCGGGCGAGAACGTCGGCAGTGCTGCAAATGCTGGCGCCGTCAATATTATTTACGGCAGTGCCACGGGCCTTCGCGCCACTGGCAATCAGCTCTGGCATCAGAACATCACCGCGGTGCAGGGTGCAGCCGAGACCGGCGACCGTTTCGGCGCGGCACTGGCCTGCGGCAATTTCAACCTCGACCTTTTCGACGATCTGGCCATCGGCGCCCCCGGTGAGGCCATCGGTGCAGTTAACGACGCGGGCGCGGTCAACGTGCTCTTTGGCAGCAGCGGCGGCCTCACCGCCACCGGCAACGAGCTCTAGTACCAGGACGGCCTGCTGCTGACCGGCACCGCCGAGGCGGGCGACCGTTTCGGTGCAGCACTTGCCAGCGGCGATTTCGACGATGATGTGGCTGACGACCTTGCTGTCGGCGTGCCGGGCGAGGATTTCGAAACGGCGGGCCATGACAATGGCGGCGCAGTCCAGGTCATCTATGGCGGCAGCGGCGGCTTCACACCGGTGGGCGACCAAGTGTGGAGTCAGGACAGTCCCTCGGTGGTTGGCGCAACAAGCGGCGACGAAGAGTTTGGGGCGGCCCTCGCCAGCGGCGATTTCGACAACGACGGTTTCGACGATCTGGCCATTGGCGTGCCGGGCGAAGATGTCTCTCTGCCTGGAGGCGAGTCCGCTTCCGATGGTGGTGCTGTCAACATCCTCAACGGCTCCTCCTCGGGCCTTGCCGCTGACCGCGATCAATTGCGGACGCAAGCCTCCCTGGCGGGCGAGCAAGAGGACGGCGATCATTTCGGCTTTGCCCTGGCCGTGGGCGACTTCAACAACGACAACTTTGACGATCTCGCCGTCGGCGTTCCCGGCGAAAACGTGTCGGACATCGGCAGCGCCGGTGCCGTGAATGTCGTTTATGGCAGCGCCGGGCTGCTGACCGTCAGCGGCAACACGTTATGGCACCAGGATAGTTTGCTGATTGCCGGCAGCGCCGAGCGGGGCGATGCTTTTGGCGCCGCGTTGGCGGCGGCGGACTTCAATGGCGACGGGCGGGACGATCTTGCTGTTGGGGTGCCAGGCGAAGACCTTGGCACCACCGCTAATACCGGTGTTGTCAGTGTCCTGTTCGGAACGAACTTTGGCTTGCTCGCCGTTGGCAATCAGCAATGGCACCAGGACAGCACCTCGATTGCCGGCCTTGCCGAACCCGGCAATGCCTTCGGTTCATCCCTTGCCGCGGGAAAATTCAACAGCGGCAGTTTCGCCGATCTTGTTGTGGGCGTGCCGGGTGAGGCTGTGGGGAGCATCACCAGCGCCGGCGCGGTGAACGTACTCTACGGGAGTGCGGGTGGCCCGTCAGGCGCCAGCGACCAGATTTGGCACCAGGACTCGGCCGGTATCCTGGGATCGGCCGACGCTTTCGACCGGCTTGGCGACCAGCCGCTGACATCGAACGGCGTCTACCGGATTCCCTTTCTCTCCGGAACCCAGGTGAACGTGTCGGGGGACCATTTCTCGCATAGTCCGGACTTCAACGAATACGACATGCATGGCGAGCCCAATGGCAGCGGCCAACAATACATAGTCGTTGCCGCTGCGGCGGGGACCATCATGGCGATCGAGGATTCGAACGCCGAACCGACCGACAGCAACAATTTTGTCTGGATCGCCCATGCCAATGGCGAATGGACCAAATACACCCACATGAAGACGGGTTCGGTCACCGCATTCGGGCGCCTGGAAGGCCAATTCGTCGCGGCGGGAGCGCCGCTCGGTTTCGAAGGCGAAGTCGGGCAGGCCAGTGGCATCCACCTGCATTTCGAGGTCGCGGTGCCGGACGATCCGGCCAACGCCATCAGCGGCGGCGGCTTCGTCATCGGCTACGCCCGCGTGCCGCTGATCTGCGGCATCGCAGGCAATGTCATGTATGGCGGCCAGACCTATATCGCGAAATCCTGCTGAGAGAGCGGCACCCGGGGAGCGTTAATCCAATCTGCCATTCCTGCGGTTCGGCGCTCGCGATAGTTGATAAATCAGCGCACGAAATCCCCCCGATCCAACCCGGCGAGATTGTTGAAGTTGCGCAGCTCGACCTGAATCTCGGCGGTTGGATCGGCGTTCACATTTCCCTCGACGATCACAGAGTTGCCCGACTGGAACGCCCGCAATTCGCCCGGCGTGTTGGTGAACGGCGCGGACCCGATATAGTTGAAGGCCTGGTTTCCCGGCCCCTTCGCGGCATCGATGGCCCGGAGATCGATGCGGTCCACGAAAGTTGTCACCGTTCCGGCGTCGAAATCGGTGATCTTGTCGCGGCCCGTGCCGCCTGGACTGTCGCCGAGCGTTCCATAGACAAAGATGTCACGGCCATTGCCGCCAACCATGGTGTCGGCGCCCGGACCGCCGGTGATGCGGTTGACAAGGCTGTTGCCGGCCAGCACGTCGGAGAAACGCGAACCGATCAGGTTCTCGATGGAAACATAGATGTCACGCGCCGCTTCGCCGGTATTGGCACCCGGATTGGCGAGTTTCGCCGCAACGGCGCCCGCCGCATGCAGATAGGATGCCGTGTCATTGTCCAGCCCGCCGTCGAGCGTGTCGCCCCGGCCGCGGCCTTCGAGGATGTCGTTGCCTTTCAATGCCTTGAGCACGTCGCCCTTGAGGCCGCCGCTGATATATTGGTCCGCCGCGCCACCCACCCGTTCCCGGCCCGTGTCGGGCGCGCGGCCGAAGACGACGTAGCTCTTGCCCGCTTGAGCCGTTAGGCCCACGAATGCGCGATTGGCGCCGACGATCACATCGGCAAAACCGTCGCCATTGACATCGCCACCGCCGCCGACCGCATAGCCACTAACGTCGGCGATACCCTCGCCGTCGAGCCGGAAACCGTTGACGCCGGTAAGAGTCGAAAGGTCCATGGTGGCGGTAAAGCCCGTGGCCTTGCCAAACACCACGAAGCTCGATCCCGACAGGAACCCGTGCGGGGCGGCACCCCAGGCGCCAATGATGAGGTCGGCAAAGCCGTCACCATTGACATCCCCGGCGCCCGCCACCGACTTGCCGCTGTAATTGCCGGCAGCCACGCCATCGAGGCGGAAGCCGTCTGCGCCGTTTAAGGTGGAGAGGTTGATTGTGGCCGCGAAGCCCGAGCCCTTGCCGAACACCACATAACTCGAGCCCGAAGACCCCCCGTGCGGGCTGGAACCAGGGGCTCCGATAATCATGTCGGCAAATCCGTCGCCGTTGACATCGCCGGCACCCGCCACCGAGCGTCCGGCTTCGGCAAAGACCGCCGGACCATCGAGACGGAAGCCGTTTGTGCCATTGAGAGCGCCAAGTTCCATTTCCAATATAGTGCCCGCACCCGCGCCAAACACCACATAGCTCAAACCTGAATCATCCCCATTCGGCTCGGCGTGCCATGCGCCGGCGATGACATCGTCATAGCCGTCGCCGTTGACATCGCCGGCACCGGCGACCGACCAGCCAGCGCTGTCGCCAACCGTTTCGCCGGTCATTTGGAAGCCATTGCTGCCGTTGAGCGAAGAGAGGTTGAGACGAGCGGGAAAACGCGAGGATTTGCCGAACACGATCGAAATCTCGCCGGCTGAGAAATCGCCGCTGGGGGCGCCGACGATCAGATCGGCAAAGCCATCGCCGTTGAAATCCCCGGCGCCGGCAACCGAAGCGCCGCTATAGTGACCCGGCAGGGAACCGTCGAGCCTGAAACCGATGTTGCCGTCGAGCGTCGAAAGATCGATGGTGGCGGGAGTGGCCGAACCAAAAACCACATAACTCGAGCCCGCCCGTTCATCGCCTCGCGGATCAGCCGCAAAGGCGCCAACGATCAGGTCGTCGAAACCGTCACCATTGACATCGCCAGCGCCCGACACCGACAAGCCGCTATAGTCATCGACATTTACGCCCCCGAGCGTGATATCGAAGCCGGTGGTGAAGCCCGTGGCCTTGCCGAAGACCACATGGCTCATGCCCGAGCTGTAGCCGGCAAAATCGGCGTCGGGGCACCCGACGACGACATCGTCGAAGCCATCGCCATTGACATCGCCGGCATTGGCCACCGAGAAACCACAATGGTCATAGGCCGCCCCGCCATCGGCGCGGAAGCCGGTGGTGCTGGTGAGGGACGACAGTGGAATAACCGCCTGAAATTCGGCGGCAAGGCCTTGCGGCGCAATGGCCAGCCCGGCAAGCGCCACCGAAGCCAAGAGCATGGCACGGGTGATGGTGTTGGTCTTCGAGACGGCACGGACGAGCATCGGCCAAACTCCCGGTTGCGCGACCCCAACCCCGAGTTAGGACCAGCATCGCCAGGCTGTCAAATGACGTTCCTGTGCGGCATGCCACGGACCACGCCAAGGCAGCGCCCTTGCTTTTCCCCCATCAACTCTCCTATCTCTACCGTCATGATATCCCAGCGCGCCCGTTATGCCTTCAAGGCCATGGTTGCCCTTGCCCGGTCGAAGCCCGGCGAGGGGCTGCAGATCAAACAACTTTGCGAGCAGGAGAAACTGCCGCGCAAGTTCCTCGAACAGATCCTGCTGACGCTCAAGGCGGCGGGCTATATCTCCAGCAGGCGTGGCCGCGACGGCGGCTATGAAATCCTGAAAAACCCAGCCCAGATTTTCATCGGCCCCATGCTGCGCTCGGTCGACGGCCCCATCGCACCGCTCCCCTGCCTGTCACGCACCGCCTACCGGCGCTGTGACGATTGCCGCGACGAGGTGGCCTGCGAGCTGCGCATTGGTTTCGCCAAGGCCTATACCGACTATCTGGCAACGCTCGAACACCTGTCTCTGGCAGAAGTCCTGCGCCAGGCGGACAGTCTGCACCTCGGCAAGGCAACGGATCTCCAGCCATCAGTCGCCTAACACGCTGACAATGAGCGGTTTTTCAAGATCGGCCGCGGTACACATTAAGCCGCTTGATATACGACTAATTCTATGGGATATATAAAGTATAGAGATTGTCCCAAGCGACTGGAGCATGTCATGGCAAAAATCGAAACCCTGAAACGCCCCGCCCCCGCCCGCAGCGGCTGGGATCTGGACCGCATTCTGGAAGAGCTGCGCGTCTCGCGCGAAGTCACCAACAACATCCGCCATGGCGGCCATGTCCATGAACTGCCCTCGCCCGATATCATCCTTAATGTCATCGAAGGCCTGTGCGCCGCACTGTTCCCCACTCATTTGGGCCAGGCGCCGCTGTCGCGCGAGAACACCGGCTACTTTGTCAGCAATGCGTTGACCACGGCGTTGGGGCGGCTGGCCGATCAAGTCCACCGCGGCCTGAAATTCAATGCCGACGGCAACGAACCACAAGGACTGATGAAATCACGCGCCGAGGCGATGACCCAGGATTTCGCGGCGCAACTCCCTACCATCCGCGCCGTGCTGGTCAGCGATCTCAAGGCCGCCTACCAGGCCGACCCCTCGGCCAACAGCATTGCCGAAATCCTGCTCTGCTATCGCGGTGCCACGGCGGTGATTTATCATCGCATCGCCCATGCGCTCGATCGGTTGGGCGCCAGGCTCGTGGCCCGGGTGATTTCCGATCTCGCCCATGCCTCGACGGGGATTGACATCCACCCAGGCGCCCGCATCGGCGAAAGTTTCTTCATCGGCCACGGCACCGGCGTCGTCATCGGCGAAACCGCCGTCATCGGCAACAACGTGCAACTGAGCCAGGCCGTGACGCTCGAAGCCGATCGCGACAAGGTGAAGAGTCTGCCTCGCCATCCCATTTTGGAGGATGACGTGATCGTTTATGCCGGCGCCACGATCTTGGGCCCGGTCACGGTCGGCAAGGGCTCGGTGATCGGCGGCAATGTCTGGCTGATCGAAAGCGTGCCGCCCGGCAGCATCATCACCCAGGCGAAGACCCAGGCGGATTGCAGCGGCCCATCGGAACTTTTACCCGGTTCTTGAATTATTGAAATATGCACCGATATGAATTTCGGCGGTGCAGTAAGTAAACAGCGAAAGGACAACCCATGGGTTTCCCGTTCCAGTCTTCGATTCAGCAACTCATCGGTATGGTTGCGGTGCCGCTCCACGACTTCGTTTTCGAGCCGCGCATCAGCAGCGCGCACCGCCACGGCCTGCTTTGGGACTGCTACCGCAGCGGCCAGATGAGCGACGCCGATCTCGGCCGCGAAATCACCTCCGATCCCGATTTCGGCAACTTTGTTGCAACCCTGCACGCTCGTCACTAATGCGCGGCGACCGCCAGTTGCCGTTCGAGCTTTCGTGACCACACGG
>JANPCA010000572.1:0-8736 GCA_031430715.1 Hyphomicrobiales bacterium
CCGCCCTCGACGCCGCAGGTCAGCATGCCGACCTTGACGCCCGGCTTAGCCAGCACCGGCGAGGCCAGAAGGCCAAGCGTGATGAACGAAGCGGTGATGATTTTTTTCATGTGGTTCTTTCCTGATTGTGATGTCTCTGGATGCCGCCGCCCCTTATGGCTGGGAATGTGTCGGCAGTTGGACACATGCTGCGGCAAGCCAGGAAGCAGCGGCCGTTTGACCACGGCCGCCGCCCCGTTGCGAAGATCGATTGGATTTGATTACTTCACATAGTGGAGCGTCAGGCTGGCAAGACCCACCGCGACATTGAGGCCGGTCTGGCCCTGGATGCTGAAAGGTTGCAGCGCGATCGACTTGTCCGAACCGCCCAACAGCACATTGGCGCCAAGGCCCACCGCAACGGTGGCCTCGGCCGAGGCGCCGCCATAGCTGCCAGCAAGGGCGCCCTTGTTCACTTTGCCCGGCGCGAACACCAGCCACGCCATGGCCGCTTCACCGGTGACGCCGATATCGATGCCGAGCTTGCCGAGCTTGCCTTCATAATGCTCGACGCGGCCGTCGCCCTTGAAGGTGCAATCCACGGCTTTCGAGGATCCGAGGATGAGGCCGATCCCTCCGGACACATCGCATTCCAGCACACCCACCTTGATGCCAGACTCGGCGGCGGCCGGAACGGCGGCGAGCATCAACAGGGCAAGCGCTGCGGCAAGGGTGTTCTTCATGTCAATGATCCTTTGGTTCGGAGGTCCAGTAACTCAAAACGTCAAACCCGGCGATTGGTTCCAACATTAGCGCGGCGGTGTTGCGGCGGCAACGCCCGCCGGCGGCAGTCCCGGCATCCGCACTCAGGCGCGGCCCATGAAATCCATCTTGCCGAGTTCGATGCCATTGTGGCGCAGGATATTGTAGGCGGTGGCCAGATGGAAATAGAAATTCGGCAGGGCATAGCCCGAGAGATATTCGGCGCCAGCGAAACTCATGTCGTTGCCGCGTACCTTGATGGTGACGGTGCGGTTGGCGGCATCCTTGAACTGATCGCGCGACAGCGTGCTCAGGAAATCGAGCGTCTTGGTGATGCGCGCCTGGAGTTCAGCGAAGGTTATTTCTTCGTCGGCATAGCTCGGCACGGCATTGCCGCCCAGCCGCGCGCCCATGCCCTTGGCGAAGTCGGTGACCAATTGCACCTGGCGGGTGAAGTTGAACATGTCCGGAAACAGCCTGGCCAGCAGGATCGCGTTGGGATCGATCTTGCGCGCCTCGCAATGGGCCTCGGCCTTCTTGAGGATGGCCGAAAGCCCCTTGAGAAAATGCGTCAGGGTCGCGACGGAAGCATCGTACATCATTCAGTCTTTTCCATTCCATTGTAAGTTACCTTGGGTCATAAAGCAATCTTGCTCTGGATTTGATAGAAGTCGCCGATCACCGAATTCAGATCGATCCGCCGTTCGTACGAACCGCCATGGGCGATCCTGTTCCTTTGGGCGTAATAGGTCATGACCATGTCCCACTCTCCGCTCGAGTTGTCCTGTTTATCGAGGACAAGGGACACGCGTTCCTCGAAACGAAGGCCGGAAAGCCGCTTGTCATCCGGATTGTAGAGGTCCCATGCCCTGCGCTTGATCCAGTCCGCATTGTTGCCGCGTCTTCGGATCGCCTCCCGGCACGATTCATTCAGTTCGGCTTCAAGTTGCCCCCAGCAAAGGACGAAATAAGCGTGATCATTGACTTCTTGCCGATGCTCCAATTGCATCTTGCGTCCGGGGTCGAGCGCTTCTGCCTGTAGTTCCGACTCAATGTATCGATCAATTGCATTGTAGTGACCCAGAAGTTGCGGAATGTGTTTCATGGAGCCAATGCGGCGGCAAGCCTTGTCTTGCCAAGTTTTTCGGGCTTTTTTCGGTCAAAGAAGTTATCGATCTGCCAGTCGGGGGTTGCAAAATTCTTGGCAAAATCAAAAATTAGATGGTGCCTGGATCCCGCCACGAGATCAACGCGGCCATTTGTGCCGATGATCCAGAGTCCCCGTGGTTCCAGGAAAGCCCGCCTGCCGTCGTCAGACCTGAGTTCAAGGACGGGAATTTCGCGCGGAACAACGCCAACAAGCTGCATCATCTTTTCGTCCATGAGGATAGACCTGCGCCGATCCGCATGCCACTCTGGGGGTAACCAGTTTGCCACGAGGTCATACAGACCGTTCAAGCGGTCAACCCAGTCATCCACCCGCTTCACGACATGTTCCTTGGTGATTTCGTCGCTTGTCACTTCTTCGAGAACACTATTCATCGCGGTCTCCGGGTCCGGAATTTAACCCACAGTATATCACCTACCTGAGGTTGCCGCAAAATCGTTGAATGCGATGGCACGCGTCCTCAAGGACATCGGTGCCGATCGCATAGGAAATCCGGAAAAACGGCGACATGCCGAAGGCCTGGCCATGCACCGCCGCGACACCTTCGGCGGCGAGGAGTTCAGTCACGAAGTCCTCGTCGTTCCGGATGACATTGCCGGATGGCGCCGTCCTGCCGATGGTGCCCTTGCAGGAGGGATAGACATAGAAGGCGCCCTCGGGCACCGGGCAGGAAATGCCCTTGGCCTGGTTGAGCATCGACACCACCAGATCGCGGCGTTCCTTGAAGACCTTGTTGTTGCGCGGAATAAAATCCTGGGAGCCGTTGAGCGCCTCGACCGCCGCCCATTGGGCGATGGAGGACGGGTTCGACGTCGATTGCGACTGCAGCTTCGACATGGCCTTGATCAGCACCTCGGGCCCTGCCCCATAGCCGATGCGCCAGCCGGTCATGCAATAGGCCTTGGACACGCCATTCATGGTCAGCGTGCGCTCATAAAGACCGGGCTCGATCTCGGCTGGCGTCGTAAACGCGAAATCGTCATAGACCAGATGCTCGTACATATCGTCCGTCAGCACCCAGACATGCGGGTGACGCATCAGCACATCGGTGACGGCCTTGAGCTCGGCTCGGGCGTAGGCGGCCCCGCTGGGGTTCGATGGCGAGTTGAGGATCAGCCACTTGGTCTTGGGCGTGATGGCCTTCTCGAGATCGGCGGCCTGCAACTTGAAACCATGCTCCAGTGTGCAGCCGACAAACACCGGCGTGCCCCCCGCCAGCAAAACGATGTCGGGATAGCTCACCCAATAGGGGGCCGGCACGATAACCTCGTCACCGGGGTTGACAGTGGCCATCAGGGCGTTGAACAGCACCTGCTTGCCGCCGGTTCCGACCGACACTTGCGAAGGCTTGTAATCGAGATTGTTCTCGCGTTTGAACTTGGCGCAGATCGCCTTCTTCAATTCCGGGATACCGTCGACCGCCGTGTACTTGGTCTTGCCCGCCTTGATGGCGGCAATCGCCGCGTCCTTGATATTGTCCGGCGTGTCGAAATCGGGTTCGCCCGCCGCCAGGCCGATCACATCTTTTCCTTCCGCTTTCAGCACCATGGCCTTGGTGGAAATGGCGATGGTGGCGGAGGGCTGGATGCGGTTCAATGCGTCGGAGATGAAACCCATGGCGGAGAGACCTTTCGAAATGCCGGGTCTGTCTAGGACCTGGGAGGCTGACGGGCAAGCCACAATCCGCCGCAGCGCCGCGGGTTCCGGCATGTGGCAAAAGCCTTTGCATGACCGATCTACCCTATCTCGTCGCCGGCGGCGGCATCGCCGGACTCGCCGCTGCGCTGGGGCTGGCCCGCGCCGGCCGCCCGGTGCGGCTGTTTGAACAGGCCGCGGCTTTCGAGGAGGTGGGAGCAGGCTTGCAGATGTCACCCAACGCGGTGCGCGCCCTGCAAGCTCTCGGCGCCTGGGACGCGGTTGCGCCCGCTTGCGTCATTCCCTCCGAAATCCATGTGCGCGACGGCCCGGGCGGCGCCCTGTTGCAGCGCATCCGGCTGGGCAAGCCCTTCGAGACGCGCTTTGGCGCTCCTTACCGCGTCTGCCACCGCGCCGGTCTTCTGGCGGGGCTGGTGGCGGCGGCCATAGCCAACCCGGCGATCTCGCTCCACACCGGGTGGCGGGCACTGGCCATGGCGAACCGGAATGGCAGCACCACTCTCGATTTCGCGGGCGGCGCAACCGAGCATGGCCGGGCCGTCATAGCCGCGGATGGCATCCGGTCGGACCTGCGCGAAGCAATTGTGGCCGGCATCGTCCCCCAGGCCCGCGGACACGCCCTGTTCCGCGCCCTCATTCCCTTCAATCTGGTTCCACCCGGCATCGAAGCCGATTGCGTGACGCTATGGCTCTGCCCCGGTGGCCATGTGGTGCATTATCCGGTGAGCAACTGGCAAAGTTTCAACATTGTCGCGGCAATCGACAGCAAGAATGCGGACGGCGGCTGGAACGCCGCGTGTGACGGGCGTGAGATCAGGACCGCGTTCGGCGACATGCATGAGCCGCTTGAGGACCTCATCCGGGCCGTCATGACGTGGCGGACCTGGCAAGGAGCCGACCTGCCCGGGCTCGAGCGCTGGTCAACGGGACGCCTCGTGCTGGTGGGCGATGCGGCCCACGCCAGCCTCCCCTATCTGGCCCAGGGTGCCGCCATGGCCCTTGAGGATGCCGCTGTGCTGTCGGCCCAGATCGCCGCAAACGCGGATTGTGCGGCAGCCTTCCGGGATTTCGAAGCGCTGCGCCGGACCCGCACCGTCCGCATTCAGGAACAGTCGCGCCAGCTTGGAAAATTCTACCATGCGGGCGGCGCCAGGGCCGTTTTGCGCAACGCCGCCTTGCGGCTGCTGGGCGCCGAAGCCGCCCTTAGCCGTAATCGGTGGATTTACGAATGGGAACCCCTGTAACCCAGGTAACTTCTTCCACCGTATGAAGCATGTTAGGGTTCTTGCATGTCCGGTCGAGGGAATGAAACGGCCCGGCAAAACGTAACAGAAACAACCACCACAGGAGACCGCCATGACCAAGATTCTTCCTCTCGCCCTCGCCGCCATGTTTGCCCTTGCCATTCCGGCCTTCGCGGCGGGAAGCGGCGGCGGCGATGACGCCGCCACCAAGAACGACTGCAAGAAGGGCGAGGTCTGGGACAAGAAGGCCAAAAAGTGCCTGAAGGCCAAATCGGGCGTGCTGCCCGACGAGGATCTCTACCAGCAGGGCCGCGCCCTGGCCAAGGCCGGCCATTATGATTGGGCGCTCGAAGTCCTCGCCTCGATCCAGAACCAGGACGATCCGCGCGTCCTGAACTACACCGGCTACAGCCACCGCAAGGCCGGCCGCCTCGACATCGGCATCACCTATTACTCCAAGGCGCTGGCCATCAACCCGAACTTCAACCTGGCGCGGGAATATCTCGGCGAAGGCTATGTCGCGGCGGGCCGCATCGATCTCGCCAAGGAACAATTGGCCCAGATCGAGCAGCGCTGCGGCGTCACCTGCGAGGAATACAAGGACCTTTCCAAGGCGATTTCGTCCGCCAACTGAGGATCACGGGCGGCCAGCACGGCTGATGTTTCGAACCCAACCGAACAAAGTTTTGTCATCCCCGGGCTTGTCCCGGGGACCCATTGTGCAACATGCGGGATGCCTGAATGTGCTGAACCATGGGTCGCCGGATTAAATCCGGCGATGACAAATTGGTGGGATAATCCGGCGACCAAGTGAAGTGGCCGTTGGTATAAATTCATTTCGGGGGTACGAGCCATTCGACGAGCCCGTGCCCCCAGTTCCCCAGTCCCAGCCGCTGCGCCAGTGCTGGGAGAATGAGTTGCAACTCGCTGTCGAGCCGCCACGGCGTGTTGAGGATCAGCAGGCCCGATCCGGCCAGTCCGCCGCCCGCGAAAGCCTCGCGCACCCGCAATTCGACACGTAACGTGGCCGCTACCTTCATGGCCTCGACCTCAGCTATGATCCCCGCCGCGATGTCATCCGCCTTCAGTGGATACCACAGCAGGAAAACGCCAGTGGCAAAGCGGCGCAAGCCATGGCCCAGCATGCGCGTGGCCTTTTCGGCTTCATTCTTGGCCTCATAGGGCGGATCGATCAGCACTAGCCCACGGCGCTCAGGGGGCGGCAGATGGGCCTTGATGCAGGTCTCGGCATCGAGAGCCGTCACCCGCGCGCGGGGCTCGCCGGTGACATGCCGTTCCAGCGCCATCGCATCCTCGGCATGAAGCTCATTGGCAAGCAGCGCATCGCCCGTCCGCATCAGCCGCAGCGCCAGTTCCGGCGATCCCGGATAAAGCGTCAGGCCGCCGGAATTGAGCGCATCGATCACCTCGCGATAGGGCTGGAGCAGCGCTTCGATTTCGGGAGCAAACGGCTCGGCCAGGCGGCCGATGCCGCCTTCCCACTCGCCCGTCTTGCCCGCCTCGATGCCGCTTAAGTCATAGAGGCCGGTGCCGGCATGGGCGTCAATCACCCGGAACGGCTTGTCCTTTTTCTTCAGGTGTTCGATGACCCGCGCCAGCACGATATGCTTCAGCACATCGGCATGGTTCCCGGCATGATAGGCGTGGCGGTAGTTCATGGGAGCGCGTCATGGGGAAATGCCGGTATCCCGTCAAGGGTGGTGAAGCCTGGGGGTTCCGATTGCGGCACATCATGCCCACCCGTCATGGCAGGCGTCCGGTGCATTACCTATCGCCAAGCCGCAAGTTGGTTTATGGGGCGCCATGTCCCCCGCCCAAATCGTCCGCCCTTCCTTCGCCATTCTTGTCGCCATCAGTGCCGTGGGGCCCTTGGCGCTCAATATCTTCATGCCTTCCATGCCGGGGCTGCAGCATGAGTTCGGCGTCACCTACGGCATGGTGCAACTCACCCTCACGCTGTTCCTGGTCGGCATGGCCGTCTGCCAGTTGATCTATGGGCCAATGTCGGACCGGGTCGGCCGCCGTCCCATGCTGCTCGGCGGACTGGCCGTCTTCGTGGCGGCAAGTTTCCTCGCCGCTGTCGCCCCCTCGATCGAGATGCTGATCGCCGCCCGCCTGTTGCAGGCCTTAGGGGGTGCGGCGGGGATCGTGCTGGCCCGCACCATGGTGCGCGACGTATTCGACCGCGACAATTCCGCCAGCGTCATCTCTTATATCACCATGGCCTTCGTGGTGGCCCCCATGGTGGCTCCGGCGCTGGGTGGGTTCCTCGATCATCTGGCCGGCTGGCGCACCAGTTTCTGGCTCTTGACCGGGCTCGGCGCCGTGGTCCTCTGGGCGGCCTGGGCGAAGCTTCCCGAGACCCATGTGAACCGCGGCGAGGCGGGAAGCGGCATGGGGCTGCTGACCGGTGCCGTCACGCTTTTCGCCATGCCGCGCTTCCGCGGCTATGTGCTGACGCTGTCCTTCACCTCCGCCGTCTTTTTCGCCTTCCTAGGCGGTGCGCCGCGCATCATGGTCGAGACACTGGGCCGCACACCGGTGGAATATGGGCTGTGGTTCGTGATGGTCTCGGCGGGCTACATGGCCGGCAATTTCGTGTCCGGGCGTTTCACCCAGCGCGTCGGCATCGACCGCATGGTCCTCATCGGTTGCGCCATCACCGCGGTGGGCGGCCTCATGTGCTTTGCGGCGGTCCTCGCCGGATATCTCACGCCCGCCACCCTGTTCGTGCCCATGGGGCTGACGGCACTGGGCAACGGCCTCACCATTCCCAATGGCACGGCCGGCGCTATCAGCGTCGACCCGCGTTTGACGGGGGCGGCGGCGGGCTGGTCGGGCTTCACCCAGATGGCCTTCGGCGCGCTCGCTTCGCAACTGGTCGGCAATCTCCAGGATCTCTGGCCCAATGCGGTCTTCTGGTTCATGACCGCCGCCAGCTTAGCCGCGCTCGCCGCCCATGCTCTTGCGATCCGCAAGACCTAGACCATCAACTCTCTGGTTGACTCCTCGATCGATCAGGAGCAAGAATTGACTCAACCGATCAGTTGAACGATGACCTATGCAGCCCGCCAGCGACGCCGAACTCGACCGCATCTTCCAGGCCCTCTCCGATTCCACACGGCGCTCGATCCTGCGCCGCGTGGCGGAGCGCGAACTCACCATCTCGGATATCGCCGCCCCCTATGACCTGACCTTCGCCGCCGTCTCCAAACACCTGAAGGTTCTCGAACAGGCCAGGCTCATCGGGCGCCGCAAGGACGGGAGCTTCCAGATGATCCGCCTCAACCCCGAAGCCATGAAGACCGCCGATGAATGGCTGCGCTTCTACCAGCACTTCTGGACGGCGCGCCTCGACGCCCTGAAAGACCTCCTCGAAACCAAGGAAAAACCATGAGCGACTCCCCGAGCCTGCGGATTGCCACCCATGTCAAGGCGCCGCGCAGCGCCGTCTACGCGGCCTTCGTCACGCCGGAGATATTGGCCAAATGGTTTGCCCCCGGAACCCGCACACCCATGGCGGAACAGCTCGATGTCCGGCCCGGCGGCCGCTACCGGATCGTCATGCAGGGCGATGAGGACGCACCAACGGCGGTTGGAGAATATGTGGAGGTCGTTCCCGAGCAAAGGCTGGTCCTCACCTGGAGCTGGGACGGCGACCCCAGCCAGCCGACCATGCTGACCATCACCTTCGGCGACAAGGATGGCGGCACCGAGGTCGTCCTCACCCACGAGCGCTTCGCCACCGCCGAAACCCGCGATCATCACCGCCAGGGCTGGCAGGCCATCATGGACAAGCTTGCCCCAATGTTTGCCGCCTGAACGTGGCTCTGGGAGACAGCAATGACCGTAACAGTTTCCAGCCGTGACCTCTGGCTCAAGGCGCGTCTTGAACTGCTCGCCGAG
>JANPCA010000573.1:0-13458 GCA_031430715.1 Hyphomicrobiales bacterium
GGTGCTGGAAGGTCGGGAACACATCGGACTTGTGGGTGAGCGTTATGAGATAGGGCTCGACCATCACCGGCCCATGCGGACTGTGGCCCAACAACTGATATTGGTGCCCGGCCCGGGTGCCGCGCCGCTCGATGGTGAGGCCCTGGCCCGCCTTGACGAAGGTGGCATCGCGGATTTCCTCATAGCTCTTGAACAGGGCCGTGACCGGCACCTGCAGCGCCTTGCTCAGGGCTTGCAACGACGCAAGTGAAGGCGACGTGGCGCCATTCTCGATCTTCGACAGCATCCCCGCCGACATCTCCGCCGCCTTGGCCAATTCGGCGATGGTGAGGCCCAGCTTCTCACGGAAGCCCTTGACTTCTCTGCCAATGGCTTGCTCCAGCAACTTGCCCTGAACCGCGCCGTTCCCATGCGGATCCTGATAGGGCAGCCCGGCGGGTTTCCCCGGTCCGGACCGAACGCGTTTGTCCAAAATCATTCCTCCCATGAAAAATCATATACGCCCCGCGACAAGCCAGCAAGATTCACCTTGGCATCCGATAGGAAATAGGATATTGCGCCGCACAAGAGACTTCTAAAGGTAAAACACTATCGTGGACATGATCGCCAAGTCCTTCCTATCGGAGATCGAGCGCTTTCTGGCCAATTCCGGCCTGGAACCGACCAGCCTTGGCAAACAGGCGCTCGGCGATCCCTCTTTTGTTTTCGACCTGCGCAAGGGCCGCTCGCCCTCCACCCGCACCATCGGCAAGCTGCGCGCCTGGATGCTGCGGAACATCACCACTCCCGCGAATTCACCCGCAACCGCCCCCATCAATACAGGAGAGCCCAAGGCGATGGCCACCAAGCCCCGTCAGCTGACCCATCTGGAACGGCTCGAAGCCGAGTCGATCCACATCATCCGCGAAGTCGCGGCCGAATGCGAGAAGCCGGTGATGCTCTATTCCATCGGCAAGGACTCGGCCGTCATGCTGCATCTGGCGCTCAAGGCCTTCTATCCCTCGAAGCCGCCTTTCCCCTTGATGCATGTCGATACCGGCTGGAAATTCCAGGCCATGTACAAGCTCCGCGAGGAGACGGCGAAGAAACATGGCTGGGACCTGATCTCCTACAAGAACCCCGAGGGTGTGGCCAAGAACGTCAACCCCTTCGATCATGGCTCGGCCCTTCACACCCAGATCATGAAGACCGATGGCTTGAAGCAGGCGCTTGACAAGTATGGCTTCGATGCCGCCTTCGGGGGGGCGCGCCGCGACGAGGAAAAGAGCCGCGCCAAGGAGCGCATCTTCTCGTTCCGCGACAACCGCCACCGCTGGGATCCCAAGAACCAGCGCCCGGAATTGTGGAACCTCTATAACGCCCGTAAGAACAAGGGCGAGTCGATCCGCGTCTTCCCGCTGTCGAACTGGACCGAGTTGGATATCTGGCAATATATTCACAAGGAGAACATTGACATCGTTCCCTTGTATTTCGCCGCCGAACGCCCGGTGGTGTGGCGCGACGGCCAGATGATCATGGTCGATGACGCGCGCATGCGCCTGAACCCCGGCGAGAAGCCCGAAATGCGCAAGGTCCGTTTCCGCACGCTGGGCTGCTATCCGCTGACCGGTGCGATTGATTCACAAGCCACCTCGCTCCTCGACATCGTCGAGGAGATGCTGGTCGCCACCTCCTCCGAGCGCCAGGGCCGCGTCATCGACAAGGACGCTTCCGCCTCCATGGAAAAGAAGAAGCAGGAAGGCTATTTCTGATGACTGAGGCGATCACTCGCGCCCTAGTTCCGTCACCCCCGCGAAGGCGGGGGCCCAGCTTTCTCCGCAACCAGCGTGGCAATCGGATCGATTTCATCGTGAAGATCAATCCAATTGGGATTCATATCCTCGATGACGCGAAATTTCCAGGCGCGGTTCCACTTCTTCAATTGTTTCTCGCGCTTGATCGCCTGCTCCATCGAATGGTGATGCTCGTACCAGACAAGCCATTTCACTTCGTATTTCTTGGTGAAGCCATCAAATGCCCCGTTCTTATGGGCGGCAACTCTGTTCCACAGTGCGCTGGTGACGCCAGTATAGATGGTTCCGCGGTAGCGGTTGGCCATGATGTAAACAGCGGGGAATTTTTCTTCGCGCATAGCTCTAAACTTAGCCGCATGTGCCGCGGTGTCAATCAAAGCTGGACCCCCGCTTTCGCGGGGGTGACGGCATAAAGGAGAACGCTCCCATGACCCGTTTCATTGAATTCACCGGCGGCGACGTCGAGGCCTATCTCCATGCCCAGGAGCAGAAGGACCTGCTGCGCTTCATCACCTGCGGCTCGGTCGATGACGGCAAGTCGACGCTGATCGGCAGGCTGCTTTATGAATCGAAAATGCTCTTCGAGGATCAATTGACGGCACTCGAAGCCGACTCGAAGAAGATGGGCACGCAGGGCGGCAATCTCGATTTCGCGCTGCTGGTCGATGGGCTTGCCGCCGAGCGCGAGCAGGGCATCACCATCGATGTTGCCTATCGCGCCTTCACCACCGACAAGCGCAAGTTCATCGTTGCCGATACGCCGGGGCATGAACAGTATACCCGCAACATGGCCACCGGCGGCTCGACGGCCGACCTCGCCATCATCCTCATGGATGCGCGCAAGGGCGTGCTGACCCAGACGCGGCGCCACACCTTCATCTGCACGCTTCTCGGCATCAAGCATCTGGTCGTCGCCGTCAACAAGATGGACCTGATGGGATTCGATCAGAAAGTCTTCGAGAAGATCGAGGAAGACTACCGGGCCTTCGCCAAGTCAATCGGCGCCAGCGACATCACGGTCATCCCGGTGTCCGCCCTGCTTGGCGACAACATGATCATCCGTTCACTGAACATGCCCTGGTATCATGGGCCAACCCTGATGGCTCATCTCGAAACCGTGCCGGTAGGTAACGATCTCGACAACCTGCCCTTTCGCATGCCGGTGCAATGGGTGAACCGGCCCAATCAGAATTTCCGCGGCTTCTCCGGCACCGTCGTTTCAGGCAAGGTGAAGCCCGGCGATGCCATCAAGGTGCTGCCCTCGGCCCGCACCTCGACCGTCGAGCGCGTCGTGACCTTCGATGGCGATCTTGAGGAAGGCATCGCCGGCCAGTCGCTCACCATCACTTTGAAAGACGAGATCGACATCAGCCGCGGCGACGTCATCTGCGCCGCCGCAAACCCCGTCGAGGTATCCGACCAGTTCCAGGTGGAAATCCTCTGGATGGGCGACGAACCCATGCTGCCCGGAAGGCCCTATCTCTTCAAGACCGGCACCCGCACCGTGCCGGGCACGCTAGAGGAGCTGAAGTACAAGGTCAACATCAACACCATGGAGCATGTGGCGGCCAGGACACTGACGCTCAACGAGATCGGCGTCTGCAATCTCGAGCTCGACAGCAACATCGCTTTTGCTCCGTATACGGAGAACCGCGATCTCGGCTCCTTCATCATCATCGACCGTTTCAGCAACACGACGGTGGGCATGGGCCTCGTCCGCTTCGCGCTCAGGCGCGCCGCCAATATCCATTGGCAGGCGGTCGACGTCCATAAGAACGCCCGCGCCGCGATCGCCGGCCAAAAGCCGGCGGTGCTGTGGTTCACCGGCTTCTCGGGCGCGGGCAAGTCGACCATCGCCAACCTGGTCGAAAAGCAGCTCCACGCCAACGGCCACATGACCTACCTGCTGGACGGTGACAACGTCCGCCACGGTCTGAACCGCGATCTTGGTTTCACCGATGCCAATCGTGTGGAGAACATCCGCCGCGTCGGCGAGGTTTCGAAACTGATGGTCGACGCGGGGCTCCTGGTGCTGGTCTCCTTCATCTCGCCCTTCCGCTCCGAGCGCCTCATGGCGCGTGAACTGATGGAGCAGGGCGAGTTCATTGAGATCTTCGTCGATACAACGCTCGCCGAAGCCGAGAAACGCGATGTGAAGGGCCTTTACGCCAAGGCGCGCCGTGGCGAGATCGAGCATTTCACCGGTATTTCGTCGCCCTACGAGAAGCCGGAGAACCCTGAAATCCGTGTCGACACGACCAAGCTCACGGCGGAAGGTGCGGCTGATGCCATCGTCGAATACCTGCGCAGCGCGGGACGGCTGACGAAGGCTTGATTTGTTGACCTCACGACTTCCCTCCCCCTTGCGGGGAGGGGAACAAATCATGGCACTGTCAATGTAACTTGACCCCGCTCAAATGCCTGTCCAGCAGATCAAGCCTGTCATTGCCGAAATATAACTTGGTTCCCGTATCGACCGTCGGCACGCCGAATATGCCGCGCTTAATCGCCTCCCGCGTGTTGGCCTCGATGCGGGCTTTATATACTTCGCTGACGGCAACCTCTTGCACGGCAGCCGGATCGAGCCCCGCCGCCTCGCCCCACGCGGCCAGCTGTTCGAGATCGGTGATGTCCGCTGCCTCGGCCCAATAGCCCCTGAGCAGGCGCGTCACGAAAGCCTCGGCCTTGCCTTCCTCCGCCGCCAGCAGGCAGGCCCGCAAAGCGCGTGAATTGCGCAGCGGATAGTGTGGATGATCGCGCATCGGCAGGCCCTGCACATCGGCCCAGTCGAGAATATCCTGGCGGAACCAGGCGACCCGCGCCGGTGTTGCCTCCAGCGGCTTGATGCCGCCGATCTGGTCGAGAAGCCGGGGCAAGTGTAGCGGTCGCCAGTGCAGCACGTGCCCATGCTTACGCGCCAGATCGCCGATGCGGTGGGCGGCGAGATAGACCCAGGGCGAATGCACATCGAACCAGAAGGTCAGCGTCACGCCAGGCGCTCCATGCGGTTCTCGGCAGCCCACTGGCGCAATTCGATCTTGCGAATCTTGCCGGAGGGCGTCAGCGGAAACTCTTCGACGCGATAGATGACGGCAGGCACCTTGAACTTCGCGATGCGGCCTGCGCAAAGCGCCTGCAACTCCGCCGTGGTGACGGGACCCGCGGTCTTCACCGCTGCCGCGACGGTCTCGCCATAGTAGGTATCCGCCACGCCGAACACCGCCACCACCGCCACCGCATCATGGGTTTGCAGCACGTTCTCGATCTCGGCCGGATAGATGTTCTCCCCGCCCCGGATGATCATGTCGCGCAGGCGCCCGCCCGCGATCACGAGGTGGCCGTCACCGGTGAACGAGGCCAGATCGCCGCTGCGCAGCCAGCCGCCATCGATGATGGTCTCCGCCGTGTCCTCGGGCTTCTTGTAGTAGCCCTCCATCACCATGGGCCCGCGGGCTTGCAGTTCGCCAATCTCGCCTGGTTTGCAAGGAGCAAGCGTCAGGGGGCCGGCAATCCGCAACTCATAACCGGGCAAGGCCGTCCCCGCCGTCTCGAAGCGCAAGGGATCGTCCGCAGACGGACAAACGAACAGCGTGGCGCCTTCGGTCTGGCCATAGACCTGGGCCAGGCCCGGCATGGGAAATTCTTCCGCGCAGCGCCGTAGGACTTGCGGGTTGCAATCGGCCCCGCCGCAGCTTCCGCCCTTGAGCGAGGAGAGATCGTAGGCCGCGCGCGCCGGATGATCGAGCATGGCGAGATAGGAGGTCGGGACACCGGAGAGAAACGTGCAGCGCTCATCCTGGATGACGCGGAACATGAGTTCGGGATCGAAGCTTGGTACGCCCACATAGGCTGCACCATGCTGCAGCGCGCCAAGAAGATTGAGAATGCAGCCGGCGCAATGAAACAGCGGAATGATCGACGTCCAGCGGTCCTTGGGCTGAAGCCCCAGGCGCCCGGCGGCACCGCGCGCATTCATCATCATGGCCCGATGCGTCAGCAACGCGCCCTTGGGAAACCCCGTCGTGCCGGAAGTATAAAGCAGCGCGGCAACCGTCCCGGCCCCGGTGACGGTGGGGACCGGATGATGCGCCTTCGCAACAAGCTCCGGATAGTCGCTCTCGAGCGTGAACACATGCCGCAACAGGGGCAATTCGGCGCGTAGCGCCGTGGCGTTTTCAAGATAGGGATTGCCGCGATATTGCGTCGAACAAATCAGTGTCTTTGCATCCGACTGCTTCAGCGCATAAGCAAGGTCGTCTTTCCGGTAATGCGTGTTAAGCGGCACGAAGACCAACCCCAGCGCGGCCGCGGCCATTTGCACCACGCCCCATTCCACCCGGTTTTCGGCCAGGAGTGCCAGGTGATCGCCATGGCGCAAGCCCTTCGCATGCAGCGCGCCCGCCAGATTGAAGGCCTCGTCATGCCATTGCTTGAACGTGCGCCGCGCCTCTTGGTGCGGAAATACCAGCGCTTGCGCCTCGGGCCAGACCTTCGCCGCATGCTGAAGTGCCAGCCACGGATGATCGAACATCGTCTACCTGCAGCCAAGATCGGAGAGAAGATCGGGGACGAAACCCGCGAATGCACCGGCCTCGATCAGCCCCGCCACGGCTTCCGTATCGGTCGAGAACTCCCGGTCCTCGTCGCGTTGCTCCGCTTTGCTGCGGATCAGCGCGTGCGCCTCTTCGAGTAGTTGCGATGACTGCAGAGGCCGCCGGAAGCCGATGCCTTCGGCCGCCGCCATCAACTCGATGGCGATGATGCGCGAGAGGTTGGCGTTCATCGGCCCCAACCGACGCGCCCCATGCGTCGCCATCGACACATGATCTTCCTGATTGGCGGAGGTGGGGGCCGAATCGACCGAGGCCGGGTGCGACATCATCTTGTTCTCGCTCATCAGGGCCGCCGCCGTGCATTGCGGAATCATGAAGCCCGAATTGAGCCCCGGATTGCGGATCAGGAAGGGCGGCAACAGCGAGATCGACGTATCGATCAGCGCCGCGATGCGCCGCTCCGCCAGCGAGCCCATCTCGGCCACCGCCATGGCGATGATGTCGGCGGCGAAGGCCACGGGCTCGGCGTGGAAATTGCCGCCCGACAGCACGGCCCCATCCTCGGCGAAGACCAGCGGATTGTCGGACACGGCATTGGCCTCGATGGTCAACGTGCGTGCGGCATTGCTAAGTAAATCAAAACAGGCACCCATCACCTGCGGTTGGCAGCGGAAGGAATAGGGATCCTGCACGCGGTCATCGTCTTTGAGATGCGAGGCGCGGATCTGGCTGCCCGCCAGCAGGCGGCGATAGTGCGCTGCGGCCAGTATCTGGCCGGGATGCGGACGAAGCGCATGGATGCGCGGGTCAAACGGTGTGTCCGAGCCCATCACCGCATCGACCGACATAGCTCCGGCCAGCACGGCGGCTTCGGCATTGCGCTCGGCGGCCATGAGACCGGAAAGCGCCAGCGCGGTTGAAACCTGCGTGCCGTTCAGCAGCGCCAGCCCTTCCTTGGGACCGAGCGCCACGGGCGCGATGCTTGCCGCCGTCAAAGCCGCGGCACCCGGCACCCGCAAGCCCTTCGTGACCGCCTCGCCCTCGCCGATGAGGACAAGACTCATATGGGCCAGTGGCGCCAGGTCGCCCGAGGCGCCGACCGAACCTTGCCCGGGAATGACCGGCAGCACGTCGGCGTTGATGAGGCCGGCAAGCGCCTCCATGGCCTTGAGCGAAATCCCTGACGCACCCTGCGACAGGGCATTGAGTTTCAGGAGCAGGATGAGACGCACCACGCCTGGATCGAGTGGCGCGCCGACACCCGCCGCATGGGAGCGCACGATATTGATCTGCAGCGCATTGAGGTCCTTCGCCGCGATCCGCGTCTTGGCGAGTTTGCCAAAGCCGGTATTGACGCCATAGATAGCGTCACCAGTTGCCAGCAGCCGCTCGACCGTCTGAGCGCTGCGCACGATGAGGCCGCGCGCTTTCTCGTTGATCTCGACTTTGATTGGCCCCTTCAGGGTGGCGCGGATGTCATCGAGGTTCAGCGGACGTTCGCCGATGCGGATCATGCTGACAGCCTCCCGATGGCGGCGCGGAACTGGCGCGCGATCAATTCTTCGTCGAAATGGTGCCGGTCCTTGACCACATGCCGGCCGCCCACGATGATATCTTTCACAAGCGCATTGCCGCCCGAAAATATCCAGGTGTCGAGCGCCGCATCGTCCGCCCGCCCGATCAGCGCCGGGTGATCGCCGTCCAGCACCGCGATATCGGCGCGAAGCCCCGGCGCGATGGCGCCCACGGGCTGGGCCATGGACTGGGCGCCACCCGTGCACACCGCCTCGAACAGGGTGCGCCCGGTGGACTGCCCCGGCCCCCCGGCCAGCGCATTGCGCGTCCGGTCCCTGAGGCGCTGGGAATATTCCAGCATGCGGATCTCTTCGGCGGGCGACACCGAGATGTGACTGTCGGAGCCGATGGCCATGGCGCCTTTCGCCTTCATGTAGTCGACCGCCGGGAATATGCCGTCACCCAGATTGGCCTCCGTCGTGGGGCACAACCCGGCGATGGCGCCGGACCTGGCGAGACGGGTGGTTTCGGCTTCCGTCATGTGCGTGGCATGGATTGCCGTCCAGCGCGGTCCCAGGTCGAAACTGTCGAGCAGCATCTCAACCGGGCGCTTGCCGCAATAGGCGACACAGTCTTCAACTTCCTTCGTCTGCTCCGCGACGTGAATGTGAACCGGAGAAAGCGAGTCGATACCTCGCATCACTTCTTGCAGCAGTTCCGGTGTCGTGGCGCGCAAGGAATGGGGCGAGATCCCCACCCGCCGCAGCGGATGGCCATCGCAAGCCACTTTCAGCCGGGAATAGATATCGAGAAACCCATCTGCTCCAGTGATGAATCGCCGCTGCCCCTCCACAGGAGCCCTTCCGCCAAATCCGCCAAAGGCATAGAGCGTCGGCAGCATGGTGATGGCAATTCCCGCCTGTTCCGATGCTGCAATGCAACGTACACTCATTTCAGCTCGGTTCGTGTAGGGCGTCCCGTCCGGCTGGTGGTGCAGATAGTGGAATTCGCCCACCACTGAGAAGCCCACTTTCAGCATCTCGACATAGAGCTGGGCGGCCACCGCCTCAAGGTCATCAGGCGCCAAGCGCCGCGCGAAACCATACATCGCCTGGCGCCATGTCCAGAAACTGTCGGCGCCGGGTCCGGCCCGTTCCGCCAGTCCCAGCATGAAGCGCTGATGCGCATGGGAATGCACGTTGGGCACCGCCGGAATGGCGATGCCTTTGATATGATAACCATCCTTCGATCCGGCTTCGACCGACACGATGATTCCGGCGGCATCCACCGCGACCGTCACATCGTCGCGCCAGCCCTCAGACGTCAGCGCCGAGGCGAAGTGAAATTTCGTGCTTTCCATGACCATCACCATACTGTATATACAACCTTATACAAGTGGAATTTCACCATGCTCCTGACCAACCTGAACGCCGCCACGATGATGGGCGGTTACGGCCTGATCCCCGATGCGGCGATCCTCATCGAGGCCGGCAAGATCGTCTGGGTGGGGGCCCGCTCCGAGGCCCCTTCCGGTCCGTCCCTCAATTGCCGGGACAAATTGGTGACACCCGGCCTCATCGATTGCCACACCCACCTGGTCTATGGCGGCAACCGTGCCAATGAGTTTGAGATGCGCTTGACCGGCGTGCCCTATGCCGAGATCGCCAAAGCCGGCGGCGGCATCGCCTCCACCGTCCGCGCCACCCGGGCCGAAAGCGAGGCGCAACTGCTGGCCTCCGCAACGAAGCGGCTCGATACACTTCTGTCCGAAGGCGTCACCACGATCGAGATCAAGTCCGGCTACGGACTCGATGTCGATACCGAGCTGAAGATGCTGCGCGTCGCCCGTACCCTGGGCCGCATCCGTCCCGTCGACGTGCAAACCACGTTCCTCGGCGCCCACAGCTTCCCGCCCGAATACAAGGACGATCACGCGGCCTATCTGAAGCTGGTCTGCGAGGAGGCCCTGCCTGCGGTCCATGCCGAGGGTCTCGCCGATGCCGTCGACGCCTTCTGCGAGGGCATCGCCTTTTCGGTGGCCGAAACCGAACAGGTGTTCAAGGCCGCCAGGGCCCTAGGCTTGCCGGTCAAGCTTCACGCCGAGCAACTGTCCAATCTCGGCGGCGCCAGGCTGGCGGCCCGCTACGGTGCGCTATCCGTCGATCATATCGAATATCTGGATGAAGACGGTGTTACAGCCATCGCCGCTTCCGGCACCGTCGCCGTCCTCCTGCCCGGCGCCTTCTATTACCTGCGCGAAAAGCAGGCGCCGCCGGTGGCCGCCTTACGTTCCAGGAATGTACCCATCGCTATCGCAACCGATCTCAACCCAGGATCATCGCCTGTTCACTCTTTGCTCTCCACCATGAACATGGCCTGCGTGCTCTTCGGCCTGACGCCGGAGGAAGCCATCCTGGCCGTCACCGTCAACGCCGCCCGCGCCCTGGGGCTGAACGACCGCGGCATGATTGCGCCGGGCATGAAAGCCGACCTTGTGCTGTGGGATGCCGAGCGTCCCGGTGACTTGAGCTATCCGCTGGGATTCAATCCCCTCGCCGCCGTCATCCACAACGGCGAAGTCGTGAGGGGCGCGCTGTGACCGAAGCCCAACCGCTCTATGCCAAGGTCAAGGACCATATCCTCGCCAACATCCGCAAGGGCGCCTGGGTGCCCGGCGCCCGCGTGCCGTCCGAGAACGAGCTTGTCGAAAGTTTTGGGATCAGCCGCATGACCGCCAACCGGGCTTTACGCGAATTGACCGCCGAGGGTTTCCTGTCGCGCGTCCCCGGTGTCGGCACCTTCGTTAAAGAAACCCCGGCCCGCTCCAGCCTCATGGAACTGCGCAACATCGCCGAGGAGATCGAGCAGCGCGGCCACCGCTATTCCTCGCGCATCGTCTCCCGCCGGGAGTTGAGCGCCAGCCCGGCCCTGGCCGAGGACTTCGAGGCAAGACCGCTCGACCGCCTGTTTCACATCGTCATCGTCCACGAGGAAAACGGCGTGCCGGTGCAGCTTGAGGACCGCTACGTGAAAGCCGCCGCCGTACCGGATTTCTTAAGCCAGGATTTCACCCGTGTCACCCCCACCGCCTATCTCCTCGCCGCCATGCCCGTCGATGAGCTGGAGCATACGGTCGAGGCCACCATGCCCACGCCCGAACAACAGCGCCTGCTCTCGATCGGTGCCCACGAACCCTGCCTTGCTTTGCACCGCCGCTCCTGGAGCCGGAGCAAAGTCGTCACCGCCGCCACACTCACCTATCCCGCCAGCCGCTACGCCCTCTACAGCCGCTACCGCACCAGCGCCAACGGCTCGATATCGCAATAGGAGCCCGCCCCATGAACACCCGCCGCGACAACACCCGTGTCATCAGATCACCCACCGGCACCACGATCAGCGCCAAGTCCTGGTTGACCGAGGCACCGCTTCGCATGCTGATGAACAATCTCGATCCGGATGTCGCCGAGCATCCCGAGGAACTCGTCGTCTATGGCGGCATCGGCCGCGCGGCGCGCAACTGGGAGGCCTTCGACCGCATCGTGGCCAGCCTCCGCTCGCTCGACGACGACGAGACTCTGCTGGTGCAATCGGGAAAACCCGTCGGCATCTTCCGCACCCATAAAGATGCGCCGCGCGTGCTGATCGCCAATTCCAATCAGGTGCCGCACTGGGGCACCTGGGACCACTTCAATGAACTCGATAAGAAGGGCCTGATGATGTACGGCCAGATGACGGCCGGTTCGTGGATCTATATCGGCACGCAGGGCATCGTGCAGGGCACTTACGAGACCTTCGCCGAACTGGGCGCCAAACATTATGGCGGCAACCTGAAGGGCAAGTGGTTCCTGACGGCAGGCTTGGGCGGCATGGGCGGCGCCCAGCCCTTAGCCGCCATCATGGCCGGCGCCTCGATGATCGCGATTGAATGCCAGCCGAGCCGCATCGATTTCCGCCTGCGCACCCGTTATGTCGACACCAAGGCCGCGACCATCGACGAGGCGCTCGAAATCATTGACCGCTCACATAAGCAAGGTAAGCCAATCAGCGTCGGCCTCCTCGGCAATGCCGCCGAACTGCTGCCGGAATTCGTCAAGCGCGGCATCCGCCCCGATGCGGTGACCGACCAGACCTCCGCCCATGACCCGATCAACGGCTATCTCCCCGCCGGCTGGTCGCTGTCCGAATGGGAGGACAAGCGCGTCTCCGACCCGCAATCCGTCAAGGCCGCCGCCATGGCCTCGATGAAGGTGCATGTGCAGGCGATGCTCGACTATTGGCAACAGGGGGTGCCGGCATTCGACTATGGCAACAACATCCGCCAGATGGCTTTTGAGATGGGCTTGCAAAGCGCCTTCGAATTCCCCGGATTTGTGCCAGCTTACATCCGCCCGCTGTTCTGCCGCGGCATCGGCCCCTTCCGCTGGGCGGCGCTCTCCGGCAACCCGGAGGACATCTACAAGACCGATCAACGCGTCAAGGAATTGATTCCAGACGATCCCCACCTCCACAACTGGCTCGACATGGCGAGGCAACGCATCGCCTTCCAGGGCCTGCCCGCCCGCATCTGCTGGGTGGGCCTGGGGCAACGCCACCGCCTTGGGCTGGCCTTCAACGAGATGGTGCGCAACGGCGAAGTGGAAGCCCCCATCGTCATCGGCCGTGATCACCTCGACTCCGGCTCCGTCGCCTCGCCCAACCGCGAGACGGAGGCGATGCGCGATGGTTCGGACGCTGTTTCGGATTGGCCGCTGCTTAACGCGCTGCTCAACACCGCGAGCGGCGCCACCTGGGTGTCGATCCACCACGGCGGCGGCGTCGGCATTGGTTACAGTCAGCACGCCGGCATGGTCATCGTCGCCGACGGCACCGTTGACGCCACCCGCCGCCTCGAACGCGTCCTGTGGAATGACCCCGCCACCGGCGTCATGCGCCACGCCGACGCGGGTTATGACATCGCGGTCAATTGCGCGAAGGAACAGGGTCTGAAGCTGCCGGGGATCACGATCTGAGCATCGCCGATAGCCCGGCCCGCACATGATCGAGTTCATCATCGTTCACGCCATGGAATGAACCGGGATAAATGCGCTCGGTCACGTCAGCGCCGAGACCTGTGAACAAAGCCGTCGTCTCCTTGACCCGGGCCAGCGGAATATGCGCGTCGTGATCGGCACAGCCCAGGAACACGCGCCCGCCTGCAAGCGATCCCGGATAATTCCGCGCCGTTCCCGGCGGACCGATGGCGCCGCCGCTCAGCACCCCGACGAAACCATAGGGCCTGGCATTGCGCAGACACGTCTCGGCGGCAAGGCATGCTCCCTGGCTGAAACCCACCACGGCGAGTTTCCCGGGCGCAACGCCGGAAGCGATCACATCGGCGATGATCGCCGCCATCCGCGCCAAAGCCTGCGATTGTTCGGGCTCGTTGGCCGCCGTGGGCGCCATGAAGCTCTGCGGATACCAGGTGAAGCCCTCGGCCTGCGGCGCGGCATAGCACAAGCCCTCGATACCGATCGCATCGCCCAGCGGCAGCATGCTCTCGGCGCTGGCGCCGCGCCCATGAATGAGCAGCACCACGGCCTTGGCCTTGTCCGGCGCAA
>JANPCA010000574.1:0-1982 GCA_031430715.1 Hyphomicrobiales bacterium
TGCTGCGGATGAACGGAATGGGCCCCTATCTCACTTGCCTTGGCCCATAAGCGCGGTTATAAGCCCCGCCAACTGAAGGGCGTGGGGCCTCCCCATCGCTCTTTTCCTTATGGAGTTTCGACATGGCCGTTCCACGCAAAAAAATGTCCAAGAGCCGTATCGGCATGCGCCGTTCGGGCCACCACGAGCAGACCGTGACCTGGGTCGAGGACAAGAAGTCGGGCGAATTGCGCCGCCCTCACCACATTGATCTCAAGACCGGCCTCTACAAGGGCCGCCAGGTATTGGCCGTCAAGACAGACGCCTGACGGCCCGCTGTTCGAGGCGTCAAGAGCCAGCCGTTGGGCTGGCTTTTCGTTGTGTAACAGGTGGTTAAGCAAGGGGGGCGAAGTCCGCCGCAGTTAACTGGCTTGGAATGGAGTTTGCTTCAAATGAAGCATGCTCGTGCCAAACTGGACAGTCATGGAGTGCGATCTCGCCGCTGGGACCGCGGCGATCGGCCCCGAATGGCAGGCCCTGACGGCCCGCGCGCTGGTCCCGTCCGGCCCCAATTCTCCCGAGCTGATGATTCCGGCCTTCAAAACCGGAGGTAGCGCCAGACTGGCCGTGGTGCGTGATGGCGATGCGCTCCGCCTGGCACTGCCGCTCATGGCGCGCCGATTCCCGCTGCCGTTCCATGCCAATTGGTCATCGCCGGTCAATTTCCATGGGGGCCCCCATGTCGACCGGGACTTCGCGGTTCCGGCGCTCACCGCCTTGCTGGGCGAACTCCGCCAGCCCTTGCTGCTGCACTCGGCTGTCAAGGACGGGGCCCTGTGGGAGGCGCTCGCCGGCGCCGCGGGCCACATGGCCGTGCTCGAAACCTGGGAACGCGCGGTGCTGCGGCCCAGTGGCACCTATGGCGAATGGTTCGAGGCAAGTTTCGAGCGCAAGCGCCGCAAGGAATATCGCAGGCTCAAGGCCAGGCTGGCGGAGCAGGGGGTGCTTGAAGCATCAACGCATGAACCCGGCGCCGATCCCGCCTTGTGGGTCGACGATTTTCTGGCCCTCGAGGCTGCCGGCTGGAAGGGGGACCGAGGGACCGCGATTGCATCGGATCGGAAGGCCGCGCCCGCCCTGCGCGAGGCCTGTTCCGGTCTCGCCCGCTCAGCCAAATTGCGCTTCTGGAAATTGGCCCTCGATGGCCGCCCCATCGCCATGCTCTATGCCATCGCCGACGGCCGGGAGGCCTGGCTCGGCAAGATCGCCCATGACGAGACCCTGGCCCGGTTTTCCCCGGGTGTGCTGCTGATTCTGCACGCCACCGAGCAGCTCTTCGCCGAAGGTTTTGCGCAAGTCGATTCCTGCGCCGTTCCCGGCCACCCGATGATCGATCATCTATGGCGCGGCCGCCTGACGGTGGCCGATGTCATGGTGGCGCCATCGACGCTCGGCGCCAGCCGCTTCGCCGCGACCGTTGCCGCCGAGCGCCTGCGCCGCCGCATGCGCGGCCGCGCCCGCGACCTGTTCAACTCATTCACCGGGAGACACCGCTCATGAGTCTCGTTGCCATCGACCCCGCCATTGCCCGGGAGAGGTTCCTCAAGACCGCCTTCACCCTGAAGCACACCCTCGCGGATCATCCGCTTTTCACTTTGCCGCGTCTCGTCGCATTGGCGAAAACCATGCCGCGTGACCGCATCGAATACAATTCCGGAAAGGTGACGGCCGGCATCAAGCCCGAGGACGTGCCGAAAATCGGCCGTCCCGCCACCGATGTCATCGCCGCGATCGAGACCGCCGACGCCTGGATGGTGATCAAGAATGTCGAGGAGGATGAAAGCTACCGCGCGCTGCTGACCGCCTTCGTCGAGGATGCCAACCGCGCCGCGGGCCGTAAGCCGCAAGATTATTCCGGCCTGCAAGGCTTCATATTCGTGTCCTCCGCCCATGCCACGACGCCATTTCATCTCGATGCCGAGGAAAACATTCTAATCCAGATC
>JANPCA010000575.1:0-1558 GCA_031430715.1 Hyphomicrobiales bacterium
CAGGAACTGAAGGCAGAGATTGCAGCCGCTGGTGGCAATGTTCAGCCAATTAAGGTTCGCCCTGTGCAGGTGTTGAACGGTTCAACACCCCCGACCGACGCGAGCTACGAGCTGATCTTTGGCCACCGCCGACACCGGGCGTGCTTGGACCTCGGAATCCCTGTGCTCGCCGCCGTCGAGGAGGCTTCTGATGTCAGCCTGTTCGAGCAAATGGAGCGGGAAAATCGGGGCCGGAAGAATCTGTCTGCCTGGGAGCAGGGAACCATGTATCGGAAAGCCCTTGACGACGGGCTCTACAGCTCCTTGCGGCGCCTGGCAGAGAGCCTGGGCGTGGATGTCTCTCTGGTCTCGAAAAGTGTCTCCCTGGCGCGATTGCCGGAGACGGTGGTCGCCGCGTTTCAAAGCCCACTGGATATTCAGTTTCGCTGGGCGGCACCCCTTGCCGAGGCAATGCAAAAGGACCCGGATGGCACGCTTGAAAGGGCGCGGCAATTGGCAGGGGCGCGCGGAGACTTGAACGCGGCGGGTGTCTTTTCGAAATTAATCGGGCTTCCGGACCCGGCGTTGAACGGTTCAACACCCGCGACTCTGACGATTTCGAAGGCGGGGAAATTGGCGGGAAAGTTGACGGCCGACAGCAAGGGCAGGGCGGTAGTCCGGTTTGAGGCAAGCGCCTTCCCAGACGCCAAACGAAAGGCACTGGTGAAAGTGATCGAGGATTTCCTCAAGGGCTGAAGAGATCGCTCGTTTGGCAGGACTTTGCGATCTGGATTCGGACTAAACTGCCACAGGCCCATCGCCAGCTTCGCGCTCGCTTCCTTCCGGCGGCCATGTGCTCAATTGAACTCGGCCCTCGTACCACTTGTGCATCATTGCGTCGTCGACAGCGTACTCACCGCGGGCTGATTTCCACACAAGCGCAGGTGACCTGGAGCGAATGGTCTCAAGGGCGTTCTGAGCATGCTGCGCTGTCACCCGTGTATCCGAACCTCCTCGCAGGGCGACCTTTTCGCGGTAGAAGCGCAGTGCATCGGCGTCGTATGGTCGGAACCGGTTCCCTTGCTCAAGTAGTCGCCACAGAACCGCCTGCTCAATGGGCTTGAGCGACAGGAATTCAGACTCCATCTGCGCCTCGTCGTCCCGCATTCTCTGTTCGGCAGCGGTGAGGACCTGGCGTTCGAAGCGGCCTTCACCACCGGTGAGAGGACTGAGTGCCTCTCCTAGCGCAGCAGCGAAAAACTGGGGTCTGGCGCCGAAGAGCTGGAATGCCTCAGTTAGCTGAATAGCGTCGACAGGGCACAGCTCCGGCCGCTCACGCTCAATGAGCGCCACGACGAAGTCCACGAAGTCCTTGCCGAGCTCTGGCATGCGTTGGACTTGTGAGCCGTAGAAGGGCGCACCGTTGGTGTTGACCAAGCGAAGCAACTTATCCCGGTCCGAGCCGCTCATCACCAGCAGCAGCTGTGCGTTGTCCGGCGTGTTCAGGGCGTCCCGGGCAGCTTTCAGGGCCGCCATTGCGTTTTCGCCGGCCTCGCTGGTGAGGGCGTGCTGGGCCTCG
>JANPCA010000576.1:0-7026 GCA_031430715.1 Hyphomicrobiales bacterium
GTCGTAAACATTTTCCACCGACGGCCAGTCGAAACCAACCCGCGCCGCCTTGGCTTGCAGTTTCAAGGCACGGGTCAGAGCGGGCAGGGCGGCGGGCACCGCGCCGAGCAGTCCGGTCCTCGGCTGCTGACCGGCCCGCTCCTTGGCCTTCAGCTCTTCCCAGAATCCCTTGGCGAGCTTGGCCGAGCGCGCCGTTTCGTCACCAAACACATGCGGATGACGGCGGATCATCTTGGCGCAAACTGCCGCGATCACGTCGTCGAAATCGAAGGCGCCTTCCTCCTCCGCCATCTGGGCGTGATAGACCGCCTGCAACAGCAGGTCGCCCAACTCCTCGCAAAGCTCAGGCCGGCTGCCACGCGCGATGGCATCCGCAACCTCATAGGCTTCCTCGATCGTATAGGGCGCAATGGTCTCGAAGCTCTGTTCGAGATCCCAGGGACAGCCGGTGACGGGGGTGCGCAGCGCCCTCATGATGGCCCGCAGCGTTTCGATCCGGCGCGGGTCCATGGTGGCGGGATTGTCCGTCACGGCTGCCCGGCGTTGGCGAAAAGTCCCAAGATGTGGGGCTTGGCCTCGTTCCAGGTGGCGGTGCGCAGCGAAACATAATCGACGGGGGCAAGGTGCCTCCCGAAGCGCTCGTCGTGCATGAAGTGAATCAGATGAATATCCGGAGCATGTTCGTAGGCCGACGACAGATAGTGCGGATTGTCGTCGATGAAGACCGCCGGCTGTCCGGCCCGGCGCAGCAGTTCGGCGATGGCCGGACCCTTGGGGCCTTCGTTGGTCACCACCGGAAAGCTAAGGCCCAGCCCGGCAAGGTTCTCCCGGCGGTGATCGCCCGCGGAATGGGGCAGGTTGGTCAGCATGACGATGTCGTTTGCCTCTCCGATGTGGAGCAGGGCCTCGACGGCACCCTCGACCGGCTCGAGATGCAGTGTCCGTTCTTCAAAGAAACCGGCGATCAGGCCGGAGACCCGCTCGTTGCTGGCCGGCGCATTGCCGTCGCGGTGGCGGATGTTGCCGTTGAGTGCGAAACTGGCGAAATCGAGCCACAACCCGTGGCCGTCGAGATAGGTTTCGAGGTCGCGGGTGAAATGCACCACCACCTCATCGACATCGCAGATCACCAACGGGCGGTTGGTGAAACGCAGATCCCCAATCTGCCCCATGGTAATATCAGAAATCATCGGAAGCTCCCGGAAGCTGGCGGCGGAATTGGGCGATGCGCCCGGGCGGTATCTGTTCCGATTCGGCAAACAGCAGCAGCAGCGTCTGGTCGGCCAGCAGATAGTCGAGCAGTCCGCCCAGGAAGGCGCGGTCGGCGGCGTTCTTCCGAATCGCTTGAACGCCGAGGCCCGAAAGGTCCAAGAAGCGTTGCAGACGTTCGGGTTCCGCCGCAAGAAAACCAAGTGCTTTCAATGCAGTGACTTCGGCGTTATCGGAATATTCCGTTTGGGCAGTACGCATCTTGTGGAGCAGTTAACCACCCTTGGCCGAGAATGGCCAGACGGGACGTCCGATTAAGCTGTTGGTTACCGGGGAGGAGGATGCTGGTGGCATAATAATGGGGATGCCGCACGCCAGGCCTTGATCCCGGTTGTGCGTAAAGAAAGAACAGACGCAACATGAGCTTCAATGTGTCAACTTCGGTAGGACCGATGACAACGCCAGACGCCGTCAAGGCCATGCCGAAGCGCGTGCTCATCGTTGAGGATAACGAACTCAACATGAAGCTCTTCAACGATCTCCTGGAGGCCAATGGCTATCAGGTGATCCAGACGCGCGACGGCCTCTCCGCCCTCGATCTCGCCCGCAAACACCGCCCCGACCTGATCCTCATGGACATCCAGTTGCCGGAAGTCTCCGGCATCGAAGTGACCAAGTGGCTGAAGGAGGACGATACGCTGCGCCACATCCCGGTGATCGCAGTGACCGCCTTCGCCATGAAGGGCGATGAGCAGAAGATCCGCGAAGGCGGCTGCGAGGCCTATATCTCCAAGCCCATTTCGGTGGTCAGCTTCTTGCAAACAATCGACAGCTATCTGAAGAAGACCTGATGACAGCCCGCGTCCTCGTCGTCGACGATATTCTGGCCAATGTGAGATTGCTCGAAGCCAAGCTCGCGGCCGAATATTTTGAAGTGGTCACCGCCATGAATGGCGTCGACGCGCTGGAAGCGGTGCAGCGCACCAAGCCCGATATCGTGCTGCTCGATGTGATGATGCCGGGAATCGATGGCATTGAAGTGTGCCGCCGCATCAAGGCCAATCCACTGACCCAGCACATCCCCGTCGTCATGGTGACGGCACTTGACCAGCCCGAGGACCGGGTGCGGGGCCTTGAAGCGGGGGCTGACGATTTCCTGACCAAGCCGGTCAATGACGTGTCGCTGTTCTGCCGGGTGAAGAGTCTGGTGCGGCTCAAGATGCTGACCGATGAATTGCGCACCCGCACCGGCAATGGCGAAACCATGCGGCTGATGGGTGGCGCCCAGCAGGCCGCCGACAACAAGCCGGGGCAAGTGGTGGTCATCGACAATCGCGCCGCGGTCGCCGAACGGATCAAGACGGCGCTCACCGGCAAGCACGACGTCACCGTGGCAACCGAGCCGCAGCAGGCGATTGAGGCCTGCAGCACGGCGGATGGCGGTTTCGAACTGATCGTCGTCAACCTCGACATGGAGGGGATCGACGCGCTGCGCATCTGCTCGCAGCTCAAATCCATGGAGCAGACCCGGCAGACGCCGATTCTCATCATCGTCGATCCCGACGATCACCAGCGCCTGCTGCGCGCCCTCGACATGGGCGTCAACGACTATCTGATCAGGCCGATCGACAAGCAGGAGCTTCTGGCCCGCGTTTCGACCCAGATCCGCCGCTACCGCTATACCGAGCAATTGCGCACCGATGTCCGCGCCTCGATCGAGATGGCGGTGACGGATGCGCTCACCGGACTCTACAACCGGCGCTATCTCGAAACCCATCTGTCGCATCTGATCGAGCATGCCGTCAACCGCGGCAAGCCCCTGTCGATCCTGACTCTGGATGTCGATTTCTTCAAGGCGGTGAACGATACCCATGGCCATGACGCGGGCGACCGGGTCTTGCAGGAAATCGCCGGCCGCATCCGCGCCAATATCCGCAACATCGATTTGGCCTGCCGCACCGGCGGCGAGGAATTCGTCATCGTGCTTCCCGCCACCGACATTCAGACGGCGGAGCGGGTGGGCGAGCGCATCCGCAAGTCGGTGGCGACGAAGCCATTCAACGCCGGCCCGGATTGCGCCCTCACGGTAACGGCCTCGGTCGGCATTTCCGCTCTTTCGGGCATCGACGAGGCCGTAGAGGATCTCCTGAAGCGCGCCGACCAGGCGCTCTACCGCGCCAAGCGCGAAGGCCGCAACCGGGTGATCCTGTCGGCGGCTTGAGTTCCTTCAACTCCTCATCCTGAGGTGCGCGCGAAGCAAGCCTCGAAGGATCGCCCCGGGGGACGGACCCTTCGAGGCCCAGCTTCGCCGGTCACCTCAGGGTGAGGGTAGAGGGTGCTGCATTTCCATTCGCCCAAGAACTGTTGTAGACCCGCCCCCATGGTAACAAGCGCCGACAACCAGGCCGCGGGCCGCGACGCCCAGTGGGGTCCGCGCGGCACGGCGGGGGCGACATTCGCGGGGCTGCTGGCCTTCGAGAACGTGTCGAAGCGCTTTGGCAAGTCGGAAGCCGTCATCGATGTGAGCCTCGAATTGCACCCCGGCGAGATTGCCTGCCTGCTTGGTCCTTCGGGCTGCGGCAAGACCACGCTATTGCGGCTGGCGGCGGGAATCGAACGGCCCGACAGCGGCCGGGTGCTCTCGGATGGCGCGGAAATGGCCGGCCCCACGAAATTCATGCCGCCGGAAAAGCGCAACATCGGATTGATGTTCCAGGATTTCGCGCTGTTCCCGCATCTCACCATCCTCGATAACGTAGCGTTTGGACTGAAGAAGCTGCCGAAAGGGGACGCCCGCGCCATCGCGCGCCATGCCCTTGAGCGGGTGGGGCTCGCGGCCTATGCCCAATCCTATCCTCACAATCTGTCGGGCGGCGAGCAACAGCGCGTGGCGCTGGCCCGCGCCATGGTGCCGAGGCCCCAGGTCATGCTGATGGACGAGCCGTTTTCAGGGCTTGACCAGCGCCTGCGCGAATCGGTGCGGGCCGAAACCTTGGCGCTGCTGCGTGAAACCCGCGCCTCCTGCCTCCTGGTGACGCATGATCCAGTCGAGGCCATGGGGCTTGCCGACCGCATCTTCCTGATGCGGGCCGGGCGCCTGGTGCAGGCGGGAAAGCCCGAGGAACTCTATCGGCAGCCGGCCGACGCAGCGGCGGCGCGGTTCTTTTCCGATGCCAATGAAATGACTGGACTGGTGGCGGGGCAGGGCGTCGGCACGCCGCTTGGCACATTTGCGGCACCGCCGGGGCTCTCTGGACCAAGGGCGCTGGTGATGGTGCGGCCGCAGGGGTTTGCGGTTGCCGCCACCGGCATCGAGGGTTTTGTCATCGATACGCGGTTCCATGGCGATGACGTGCACTGTTCGGTTCTGTTCAACGGCATCGAGGAACCGCTTAAAGTCCGGATCGATGCCCACTCGGCACCGCGCAAGAACGATACGGTGATTTTCCGCATCGACCCGGAACATGTTTTTATCTTTGCATTGCCGCCGCAAGCCACTATCTCCTGAGCGCCGTGGCTTTGGTTGCGGCGGCCTGAGCTTTCTGCAATATTGCCCGGCCAATGAGCAAGGAGAGGGGGCCCCCCTCCGACTAAGAGGAGTTTGTGTAATGGGTTCTTTGTCAATCTGGCATTGGGCGCTGGTGATCCTGGTGGTGGTGCTGCTGTTCGGACGCGGCAAGGTTTCCGACCTGATGGGTGACGTCGCCAAGGGCATCAAGAGCTTCATGAAGGGCATGGCCGACGACGAGACGGCGGCGGCCAGCGGCGACGCCAAGCCGATCGAGCAGCAGGCGGCCATCAAGGCCGAAGCCGACAAGGCCAAGAGCTGAGGCGGACCGGTCCCAAAGGGCCGGCATGACCCATGTTTGATTTCGGCATCGGCTACACGGAAATGTTTGTGGTTGCCGTGGTGGCGATCATTGTGATCGGCCCCAAGGACTTGCCGCGCGTGCTGCGCGGCTTCGGCAAGACGGTGGCCAAGATGCGCGGCATGGCGCGCGAATTCCAGGGCCACCTCGACGGCGTCATGAAAGAGGCGGGGCTTGAGGATGTGAAGAAGGAATTCAGCAACCTCAAGAACATGAACATGAACCCGATCGAGCCCGTCAAGAAAGACGCGGGTGCTACCGAGGCCAAGAAGCAGGAAGACGATTTCAAGAAGCTGTTTGGCGAGACACCGGAAGAACCGAAACCGCCGAGCCCCCAGGCCGCTTCATGAGCAAGAGCGACATCGATGCCTCGGAAGCTCCGCTGATCGAGCACCTGATCGAGCTCAGGACACGGCTGATCTATTGCGTGCTGGGCTTCATCGCCGCGTTTATCGTCAGTTTCTATTTTTCTTCCGATATCTTCCGGCTCCTGGTTCTGCCCTTCAAGTGGGGCACCGGCAAGGATCCGCAGCTGATCTCGACGGAACTGCTCGGCTTCTTCATCGTCAAGATCAAGATCGCCTTCTTCGGCGGGCTGTTCATCGGCTTCCCGCTGATCGCCACGCAGGTTTACCGCTTCGTGGCGCCGGGCCTTTACAGCAACGAGAAGAATGCCTTCCGGCCCTATCTGGTCGCCACCCCGATCTTCTTCCTTTTGGGCGCCTGTCTGGTTTATTTCTTCCTGTTGCCGGTGGCGATCACCTTCTTCTATTCGCTGGTGCAGGACATCGATGTCGACCTCCTTCCCGACGTCAAAGCCTATCTCGATTTCGTCATGATGCTGATCCTGGCTTTCGGCCTGTGTTTCCAATTGCCGGTTATCCTGACGCTGCTCGGCCAGGTCGGCATCGTCTCCTATGAGCAATTGAGGAGTGGCCGGAAATTCGCCGTGGTGGGCGTGTTCATCGTGGCCGCCGTGCTGACCCCGCCAGATCCCATCTCGCAAATCTCCATGGCGATACCGCTGATGCTGCTCTACGAAGTCTCGGTGCAGGCGGTGCGCTTCCTCGAATCCCGCCGCCGGAAGGCGGATGCGGCGAGGGAAGCGGCGGAGGCTTAACGCCCACTTTTCTGTCATCGCCGGATTTATTCCGGCGACCCATCGTTCCATCAGCGCCGGCGCATGTTGAGGAATGGGTTGCCGGGACAAGCCCGGCAATGACAAAAAGGAGTGGCCGTCCTATAGGAAGCGCCAAACGGGAATCACGCCATGCACGACATCAAAACCATTCGCGACAATCCGGAGGCCTTCGACCGGGGGCTGGCCCGCCGCGGGCTGGCGCCCATGGCATCTGATTTGCTGAATCTTGACGCCGAGCGCCGCGACCACGTGCAGAAACTCCAGGAATCCCAGGCGCGCCGTAATGTTACGTCGAAAGAAATCGGCGAGGCAATGAAGGCTGGCGACAAGGCCCGCACTGCGGCGCTCAAGGCCGAGATGGGATCGATCAAGGAGTTCATCGGATCGGGCGAGGAAATCGAGCGGCAACTTGACTCGAAGCTCAGCGCCGCCCTTGCGGTCATCCCCAACCTTCCCCTTGACGAGGTGCCGGAGGGCGCCGACGAGCACGGCAATGTGGAAGCCCGCCGCCATGGCGGGGCGCCGCATCCCAACTTCGAGCCGCGCCAGCATTTCGACATCGGCGAATGGCTGAGGCTGATGGACTTCGACACCGCGGCGAAAATTTCCGGTGCTCGCTTCGTGGTGTTACGCGGGGCATTGGCGCGCCTGGAACGCGCCCTGGCCCAGTTCATGCTCGACCTGCAGACCGGAGCCAACGGTTACACCGAGCATTATGTGCCCTTCATGGTCAACGATGCCGCCCTGTATGGCACCGGGCAATTGCCGAAATTTGCCGAGGACCTGTTCAAAACCACCGATGGACGC
>JANPCA010000577.1:0-3265 GCA_031430715.1 Hyphomicrobiales bacterium
CCCCCCCGCCCGTCCTGCCAGCGCCGGCTGGCATCCCGCTCATTCCGGTGCGGGGGGCGAAACAATCGAATTCCCCTTTGAAGCCTACTCCGCCGCCTCCATCTCCTCCGCCACCAAAAACCCGCCGGACTGGCGTTGCCACAACGACGCATAAAGTCCGCCCTTCCTCAGCAGGTCGCGGTGGCTGCCTTCCTCGACGATACGGCCCTTGTCCATGATCACCAGGCGGTCCATGGCGGCGATGGTGCTCAAGCGATGCGCCACGGCGATCACCGTCTTTCCTTCCATGAGCGCATAGAGGTTTTCCTGGATCGCCTGTTCCACTTCCGAGTCGAGCGCCGAGGTGGCCTCGTCGAGCACCAGGATGGGGGCGTTCTTCAAAAGCACGCGGGCGATGGCGACGCGCTGGCGCTGGCCGCCCGAGAGCTTGACGCCGCGCTCGCCGACATGGGCCTCGTAGCCTTTACGGCCCTTGGGGTCGACCAGGTGGGCGATGAACTCGTCGGCATGGGCTTTCCGGGCCGCGGCCTCGACATCGGCCATGGCCGCGTCGGGGTTGCCATAGCGGATGTTGTCGATCACCGAGCGGTGCAGGAGAGAGGTATCCTGGGTGACGACGCCGATATTGGCGCGCAGCGAATCCTGGGTCGTCTTGGCAATGTCCTGGCCATCGATGAGGATGCGGCCTTCTTCAAGATCGTAAAAGCGCAGCAGCAGGTTGGCGAGCGTCGACTTGCCAGCGCCTGAGCGTCCCACCAGGCCGACCTTCTCGCCCGGCTGAATGTTCAGGCTGAAACGATCGACAACGGAACGGCGATTGGCAACCGCCTCTTTGCCGTAGTTGAAAGAGACCTTGTCGAAGACGATGGCACCGTCCTTCACCTGCAAGGTCTTGGCATCGGGCACGTCCTTGATGGTGCGGTCGCGGGCGATGGTCTCGATGCCGTCCTGGATGACACCGACATCCTCGAACAGGCCCGCCACTTCCCAGATGATCCATTGCGACATGGCCTTCAAGCGCAGTGTCAGCCCGATGGCAAACGCAATGGCGCCCGTGGTGATGGCGCCCTGATGCCACAGCCACACCGACATGGCCGACATGGTGAAGATCAGCACGCCGGACAGAATCTGCAAAGCCGTTGTCATCCATGTCGACATGCGCATCGACTTGTTGACGGTATCGAGCATCCAGCCCATGCCTTCCTTGGCATAGGAATCCTCGCGGTCGGCATGGGCGAAGAGCTTGACGGTCGGGATATTGGTGTAGCTGTCGACGACGCGTCCGGTAACCAGCGAGCGCATGTCGGCCTGTTGCGCCGAGAGCCTGCCAAGCCGCGGCACGAAATACCAGCAGGCGGCGGTATAACCAGCGAGCCAGATCATCAGCGGCAGCATCAGCCATAGGTCGCTGCTGGCCACCAGCACCAGGGCGCCGATGAAATAGACCGCCACATAGACCACCACCTCGGTGAGTTTCATGACGGCGTCGCGCACCCCCATGGCGGTCTGCATCACCTTGGTGGCGACACGGCCGGCGTAGTCATTGGTGAAGAAATCCATGGACTGGCGCAGCACATAGCGGTGCGCCACCCAACGGGTGCGCATGGCATAGTTGCCGCGCAGGCCCTGATGGACCACCGATTCGGAAATGAAATTGAGCAGCGGCAGCGCCAGCAGAATGATGGCACCCATCAGGGTCAACTTGAGGCCATTGGTCTCCCAGAAGGTGGCCCGGTCAGCTAGCGTCAGAATGTCCACGAGATTGCCAAGAAAGGCAAAGAGGTAGACCTCGATCAGGGCGATGACCGCCGACAGGATGACAGAGGCCAGCAGCAGTGGCCAGAAGGGCTTGGTAAAATGCCACACAAAGGCCGCCACGCCATGGGGCGGCATGGCGGGCCGCTCGGGCGGAAATGGATCGACGAGGCCTTCGAGCCAGGTAAAAAAGCGGTTGGTCACAAGATTCTCCTGAAGCCCGCATCATATAGGGCGGGCGCGAGGAAAACGCATCACATCTGTGTGGCTGTCAGGCGGCGGCCGCGTCATCCGCCCGGGCCAGGGCCCTTTGCAGGGCTGCAAAACAGTCCGGATCGATGGCCGTCCCCAAATCCTTCGTCATGATCGCGTAGGCCTGCGAAACCGGCATGGCAGCCCTGTAGGGGCGGTCTGCGGTCAAGGCATCGAAAATGTCGGCGGTGGTGACGATGCGGGTTTCGAGAGTGATGGCGCCGCCTTTCAGCCCGCGCGGATAGCCCTTGCCGTCGAGGCGCTCATGGTGGCCCCCGGCCACCGGTGCCAGATCGGCGAAGACCCGGATATTTCCGAGGATCGCCTCGGAATGGACCGGATGCGTCTTGATCGCCGCGAATTCGGCATCGCTGAGCTTGGCCGGCTTGTCGAGGATGGCGTTGCTGATGGCCAGCTTACCGATGTCGTGGAGCAGCGCGCCGCGGCCCAGCCAGCGGCGCTTCTCGTGGGCGAAACCCATCTCCTCGGCGATCATGTCGGTGAACACCGCGACGCGCTCGGAATGGCCGCGCGTGAAGCTGCTCTTGGCGTCGATCACCTGGGCAAAGGCGGTGGCGATCTCGTCGAGATAGCCGTCATCGACCAAGCGTGTGGCCTTGGCGGGCTCGAGCGAGACGACGAGGGCGGGGAGGTCTTCTTCTTTCAGGGTGTCCCAGAAGTCCGGCTCGCCCTGCACGGCGGCAAAGGCTTCGACCAGCATGGGGTCGAACCAGGTGCCCGAACGGTTCCTGATTTCGGCCAGGGCCGCTTGCGGGCCGTTGGCGATATTGAAGACATCGGCAACCTGAACCAGGAGCGCGATCTGCGAATGGAGCGGGATGTTGCGCCCGGCGAGGCCTTCGGGCTTGCCGCTTCCGTCCCAGTGCTCATCGAGATTCTGGATGGCGTCGCAGACCGGCTTCTCAAAGCGCATGCGCGCCGCGATTTCGGCGCCGCGGTGGCAGCGGGCCTCGATCAACTCGCGCGAGATTTCACCGCCATTCTTCAGGATGTTGATAATGGCGCGGAAGCGCTCGGCCAGGCCCGCCTCCAGCCCGGTGTGACCCAGCACGAAGCGCAGCGCCTGGGGCAGGCTGCCGCCGGTCAGCTTGAAGTCGCGCTTGAAGCTCTGGTCGTCGGTCAAGTAGAGCTGGCAGATTCGTGCCGCGTTGCTTGAGCAGCCGAGATCCTTGAGCAACAGGGTGTAGTAGAGATCGGAAATGTCCTCGGGCCACAGCTTGAGCCGATAGCCCAGTTG
>JANPCA010000578.1:0-5236 GCA_031430715.1 Hyphomicrobiales bacterium
AGCTCAGTTGGTTAGAGCACTAGATTGTGGATCTAGGGGTCCCCCGTTCGAGCCGGGGCAGCGGTACCATCGCTCCCGGCAATCGTGCCTTGGAACACACATGGCGAACCGGGCATGGCTTGCCGCCGATGGCTGGGTCCCCGGCACATTGGCGCGGCATCCGAACTGCCATGCCTCGCGCGATTTAGTTAGTGGAAAGCTCCGGTGGGTCATCATCGGCCGCCGCGCGCCATAATCGGTACGAAAGAATCACCGCGAATCATCCACGATTTTTAACACTGCGGATAGTTAACAGGTCATTAATTTATATAATTTAGATAAGCAGATGGCTTACTCCCGGTGAAATATGATACTGCCCGAGACGCCACAGCGATCACAATATTGGTATGCACGGACATTTTGAGCGATTGTGTTCATGCCGCCTTGATGTTGACATACGACATTCGCACATGGCTACTGTTGATATACCGTGTTGATTCGAGGGGGGCCTTGCGATGACAACAGCGATATCTATGCTTATGCGGAGTGCAGTGATTGCCGCGGCAGGATTGATCGTTGCGGACGCGGGCCAGGATGTGCCTGCCTTTGCTCAGGAGCCCGCCGGCATCATGAGTCACGCTCATGGTGGCGAGGCGCGGTCCGATCTCGACTTCGAGCCGCAACCGGTTACTTATCCCCGCAGATACTGGATAGTGCCAACGATCGGCGACGGTTCCAATACCCAAGGCGGCACCGCGCCGGCTTTGCTTGATAAGCAACACGTTGGAATCAGATCGAACTTCGAAGTCAGCTCCTGGTTGACGGGGACGATCTCCCCGCCGGGCGCGCCATTTGGCGAAGCGAAATTCCGCACCCACTGCAACTACTCGCACCACGCCTATGACGATCCGATCGTCTTCCCGAAAAAGCAGGGGGCGGCGCATCTTCACACGTTCCTTGGCAATAGCTCGACCAATGCCGATTCGACCTATACAACCCTGCGCAGGAGGGGCACCTCGACCTGCGGCGGCGGCCCCATTAACCGCTCGGCCTATTGGTATCCCGCCGTCCTGAAGGACAACGCTATCGGCGACGGCAAGACGATGGTCGTCAAGCCGGACCATGCGGTCGTCTATTATAGCGTGGCGGCAACCCAGACGGCGCGCGTCACGCGCATTCCGCGCGGCTTCTCCTACGTCTTCGGCTTCAATCCGGCTGATCCGCTGGACAGTTCCCAACGCAACGAAATAGCGGCCGCTGGCGGTTCCTACACCTATCTCCGCAACGGATTCCTGGGCTGGCAGTGCGAAGGCAGGAACGGCGCCAACGTAAATTCGCCCGTGCCGGGCAGCCCGCTGCAACCCTATCTGCAGAATGCCAACGGCACGGCGGCGCTGTTGTGTTCCAAGGACGAGCGCATCGGCGTGGTCCTGAATGCGCCAGCCTGCTGGGATGGGCATAATCTGGCCAGTCCGGACGGCCGCAAGCATGTCCGCCAATATATCAGCGAAAGGAACACGGGCCGCCAGGACCTCTGCCCGAACGGCTGGTATCATATCGCCAAGTTCGAACTGGTGATCTGGTTCAGCCATCAGGGCGTGAATGACTACAAGCGCTGGTATCTGTCATCCGACCGCATGCCCGGCAAGCCCCAGTTCCTCAATGGCCAGTCCATGCATGCCGATTGGTTCGGCGCCTGGGACGATGAGGTCATGCGCTCGTGGATGGTTCACTGCAACGGCACCAGGATTCCAGGCGAAGGCCCGCCCGATCCGCATAGCTGCACCGACACGCAGTTTGGCGACGGCCGCAAGGGGATAACGAGCGGCCCGGCGCCCGACGGTTCGCGCCAACCACAGCTCAATCTTTTTCAGAGATATGCCGCCATGGGCAATGCCCGTTTCGATCCGCTGCCGCCGGTCGCGCACTGATTCGACAAAATCATTTCGGCAACGGCCGGCAATGGACTATGATGCCCGGATTGAGGGTGCAGCCGTCCTATCGCCAATGGAGGTCGCGATGCCTGACACGAAATGGTCCTTCTTCGAAAACGGCATGCCGGGATTGCATCTGACCATCAATCCGCAGAAGCCCGTGGCGCCTGAAGCCATGATCGGCCGCCAGTTCGTCACGCACGGGGTGCCCTTGAGCTCCGGCGAATTGCAGGCGCTCATGGCGGGCCGCAGCGAGGGAATAGCCGCCCTCAACACTATCATGGGAAAGCTCCTGCCGGGTTTTGGCGCGGACACGCGGCTCAAATTCTCGGCCCGGATCGCCGACGCCCTGTTGGACAAGAGTCTCGCCGCGCAATTGTCGCGCGAAGCGCCAACCGCGCTTGAGCGCCTTGAACAGCGCGACGAGATGATGAGGCAAATGTTCGAACGATCGCCTCCGCCCGGCGCCCGCCGCGCCCCGGCCCCGACGCTGCTGGGAGACCTGCCGGTTGGTGTCTCGGTCATCGTTCATTTCTAAGGAACTTCTGATCAACGCGTTCGGCAGCGCCGAGTTGGTGGCTTGATCGCCATGGCCGGCGGGCAACCAGATGTTTCAGCCAGACTTCGTCGTTTCGCGCTGGCCGCAGGGGCGGTTTGGCGGAGGCCGGACAGACTTGTTCTCATGCCATGAGCCTCCGTCGCACCAGGAACTGGTTGCCGCGAGCGAACATCGTGAAGAGGTAGCCGCGGACTGCTGCTCGTCAAAATGGAGGAAAAGTAACTCCCTGAACCTACAGATCCTTGGCCATCAGGATCCAGTCGCCGCTGTCATCTGAACCGGGGAACGGGACGTAGGGTCGGCGCTGCCATTCAGCGAAACCACATTTGTTGTATAAGCCGATAGCCCCGACATTGACGCTTTCGACCTGCAAAAAAATGCGCTTGTGACCAGCAGCGCGGGCTGCATCACAGGCACGCTCAACAAGCTTGGGGCCAAAGCCTTGCCCACGAAATTCCGGGAAGATTGCTATGGCTTGCAAGAGCCACGCTCCGTTGGCCAGCATTTCCAACTCGACGAGCGGGCGAATGGGTGCTTCGACTTCGGACAGGTCGATCCTTTCATAGGGGTCATTGATGGAAAACCCGAACAAGGCGCCGACGGTTTTGCCATCCGTTTCGGCCAGGTGCCATTTGCTGTAGTGGCTTGACCGCTCCGTCAGATGAAGTATTCGGTCACGCCCCAACTCGAGCCACGATTGGCCGGGTGAAGCAATCGTGCTCCAGTACCATGACACGAGCCGACGAGAGGCAATGTCGAAGAGGATGGCGAGGTCAGAGGCATCGCCCGGGGTCGCTGAACGAAAGAACAATTTGCCGAGCATTAAAGGATCCCACTCACGACCTGACACTCCCCAGTCGGCCTACCGCCTAACGAAATGAGTGCCTGATCCTACCCGTAAAGCAAGAGTTTCGTTCGATTGGCGGCGCAGAAAGACCATTCCAAAGTGCTACAGCGCCGAAATGGGTGTCTAAGGAACGTCTGAAAAACCTGCCAATTTCGGTCTGATCTGGTATTCTTGGGCATCCCTGCAAGGAGCCCTGTTGATGCCGAAACAGCCTGCCTTTCCCGGTCTTCGCGACGCGATGAAGAAGAAGCAGACGCGGCGGGAACTGTTCCTGACAGAGATGGATGCGGTGGTGCCGTGGGGTCGTCTCTTGGCGCTGATTGACCGGCATTATCCGAAGGCGGGGCCGAAGGGCGGTCGTCCGCCGATGCCGCTGGAGATGATGCTGCGGGTCTACTTCTTGCAGAACTGGTATGCGCTGAGCGACCCGATGGCGGAAGAGACGCTGCATGACAGCGAGGCGATGCGCCGCTTTGCCGGGATCGAGCTGGGCGACGACCGCATCCCGGACGAGACGACCATCCTCAACTTCCGCCACCTCTTGGAGCGGCACGGGCTGACGGAAGCGATCTTTGCAGATGTGAACGCGCATCTGGCCGACAAGGGGATCACGCCGCGGTCAGGGACTTTGGTCGACGCGACGATCATCGACGCGCCGTCGTCGACGAAGAACAAGGCAGGCGCGCGCGACCCCGAGATGTCATCCACCAAGAAGGGCAACGACTGGTATTTCGAAATGAAGGCGCACATCGGCGTCGATGCCGACAGCGGGGTGACCCACAGCCTCGATACTTCGACCGCCAAGTTGCACGGCAGCCAAGTCTGGGACGCGCTGCTGCATGGTGAGGAAACCTCGGTCTGGGCCGACAAGGGCTATGTCAGCGCCGAGCGCGAGGCCGCGTTCCATGCGCCGAGCAAGGTCTGGGGCGTCATGCGCAAGGCCGCCAGGGGCGGCGCGCTGCATCCCCTGGATGACCGGGCCAACCGAATCATCGCCAAGGTTCGCGCGAAGGTTGAGCACCCCTTCCGCGTCATCAAGCGTCAGTTCGGTTACGTGAAGACCCGCTACCGGGGGCTGGCCAGGAACCGTGCCCAGATCTTCACGCTGTTCGCGCTCGGAAACCTGTTCCTGGTGCGAAGGAGGCTGATGGCATGAGGACAAGTCCGTCCGAAATCTGCCGAGCCGCAGAGATGGCGGCATCGAAGCCCGCAAATTGACCCCCAACACCGCGCATCGCGGTCCTTGAAGCGATTACGCCGCCATCTCGGCGCGGCCGAACGCCTTGATCAGACGTTCCCTAACTCTTGCCAGCCACGCCGCACGGCATGATCGGTGCCGCGTGACTGTTAAGACGCGGCAGACTGGCGCCTATGGGAGATCGCGGGCGATGCGAAATCCGTTGTTGGGATAGGGCACGTCGTGATCGTAGGAGGCGCGGCTGGATACGGTGACGTGTTTGGCATCGTCACGCCACGAGCCGCCGCGCAGCACGCGTTTGGGGCAATTGGCGGTTTCCACGGCCTGCCCATCGCCGGGGTGCTTGTCATAATTCGGCATCCAGCAGTCCCGCACCCATTCGGCCACGCCGCCGCTCATGCCGCTCAACCCGAAGGCGTTGGGCTGAATGTCCAGGCCGCGCGGCACCTTGTGCTTGGCGACATTGCCGCAGGACTTGCAGTCCATGAAATCCGGCAAGGGTTCGTTGCTGCCGGAAAAGGCATACGTGGTTCCGGCCCGCGCCGCGTATTCCCACTCGGCCTCGCTCGGCAGCCGGTAGCGCTCGCCGGTGACGCCGCACAGCCAGTCCGCATAGGCAACCGCATCGTCCCAGGTCAGATTATAGACCGGCGCATCGGCGCTGTTCTCCGCCTGCGCCTTGCCCGGATCGCGGCATGTGCCGGAGGCGGCGCAGCGCC
>JANPCA010000579.1:0-4976 GCA_031430715.1 Hyphomicrobiales bacterium
CCCAGCGCGGCAGTCCGAAGTCGCCATGCACCAGCCCTTGCATCAGCAGGTAATTGAGGATCACCGTGGTGACGGTGATGGCCATGACGAAGCCGGTGCGCATCATGGCGGATACGAAACTGCGTAGCACCCCGAACCAGATGATCGGCAGCATGGCGAACGCAAAGCTCCCGTAATAGGGCTCCGCCATCGCGACGATGGCATCATCCTGACCCGCCAGGTGGAGCACGGTGCCGAGGTTCAAGACCACCACCGTGACGATCACCCCCAGAACACCGGAAAGGATCATGCCGCGCAGCAGTTCCGGCAGCACATCCTGGCGCCGCCCTGCCCCCAGCGCTCCCGACACCAGCACGCCCACCACCGAAAAGAATCCCATCAACACGATGCACATCTGATAGCTGAGATCGGTCGATATCCCCGCCGCCGCCAGTTCGAGATAGCCGAGGCGGCCCACCACCATCTTGGCGGTCACCACCATCAGCACATCCGCCAGATAGGCGAAGACCAGCGGCAGCGCGATGACGAGGAGTGCCTTGGCCTCCTTCAGCCTTTTCGGTTTCATGGTTGATGATTCCCCCGCGGCCCGAGGCCGTAGCGGTTGCTTGCAAGCAGTGCCAGCCGTTTACGGCCCCTGGACAACTTTCGAAACGGTATCGCCGGCGTTCACCCGGCCATCCTGAACCACTCTGGCATAGATGCCGCGCAGGCGCAGGCGTTTGCCTTCGCCGGTGTTGACGAACACACACGCATCCCTGCCGTAGCGCGCGATGAACGAATCACAGCCATTGTGCGCCGTATTGGTGATCTCAATGATTGCCGTTCCGATCGCCAGCCGCGTTCCCGGCGGCAAGTTATCCGGCGACAGGTCCATGTCGATGAAGAGATTGTCGCCGGCGGGTGGCCAATTCGCGCGCTCCCGTGCGATGAGTCCGATGCAGCGCGAATTCATGATGCAGATTTGGACGTCAGGATGAGGAAGGCCCGCATCCGTCGTTTTCCAGCAGCCTTCCGACCAGTTGTCACCATGGGTGCCCAGAGCGAGGCTCAGGTCACAACTCTGAACGTCGAGCCGTTCGCCTTTCCGTGGCCGGATCACGATGGCTGACAATGTGCCGTTGTCGCCTGGAGAATTCATGATCTCGGGCAGACCGGCAGCGAGTTCGGCTAGGCTGAGGTGACGGGGCATCCGCGCAGTTCCTGTTTCCACCGAGAGCCATAGCAAGTTTGGATTGCGACTTCTAGCTGGCCGCGTGTGTTCCGGCCGCATGGGCGCGGACCTCGGCCAGGAACACCTCGGCGAATTGCTCGAGCTTCGCCGCGCCGACGCCATGCACCTCGCCGAAATCCCACTTGGTGAGTGGGCGTTTGGCCGCCATGTCGATGAGCGTCCGGTCGGAGAAGATCACATAGGCCGGCACCCGGCGCGCCTTGGCAAGGCTTCCGCGCAGGGCCTTCAGCCGCTGCAGCAGCACATCCGAGACGCCCTCGTTGGCCACCGCCGCCGCCATGCGTTCGGCGCGCTTGGCCTTCTTGACTGACCTGGCCACCAGCGGCCGGTAACGGAACTGGCCCTCGCCTTTCATCAGTGCACGGCCTTTCGGCGCGATGGCCAGCCCACCATGGCCCGCCACATCGAGCGCCAGGTAGCCGCCGCCCAGCAACTGCCGGATCAGCGCCTGCCATTCGCCACGCGGCCGCTCCTTGCCCGCGCCGAAGACGGCAAGCTCCGTGTGATTGAGCGCCAGCGCCCTGTCGTTGGCCTTGCCCTCGAGCAGATCGACGAGATGGACGGCACCGAAACGTTCGCCGGTCAGCCGCATTGCCTCGAAAACCTTAAGCGCCTCCGCCGTGCCTTCGACCATTGCCGATGGATCGAGGCAGACATCGCAATTGCCGCAAGGCTCGGAGAATTCGCCGAAATAGCCGAGCAGGCTTTGCCGCCGGCATTCCGGCGCCTCGCAATAGGCGACTAGCGCATCGAGCCGCTTGTGCTCGCGGCGGCGCCGCTCCTCGCCGCCTTCCTCCTCATTGATGAAACGGCGGCGCATCTGAATATCGCCAAGGCCGAAGACCATATGCGCCTCGGCAGGTTCGCCGTCGCGCCCCGCGCGGCCGATTTCCTGATAGTAAGCATCGAGCGAGGACGGCAGATCGGCGTGAAACACGAAGCGCACATCGGGCTTGTCGATGCCCATGCCAAAGGCGATGGTGGCGCAGACGATGACGCCTTTTTCAGTCATGAAGAGATTCTGCGCATCGGAACGGTTATCGGCACTCAGCCCAGCGTGATAAGCGACGGCGCGATGGCCCTTGGCGGCGAGAAACCCCGCCAGATCCTCGGTCGATTTGCGCGACAGGGCATAGACGATGCCGCTCGCACCCTTGTGCGCGCCGAGGAAGTCAAGCAGCTGCTGCTTGGCATTGTTCTTCGGGCTGACCGCGAGCCGGATGTTGGGCCGGTCGAAACCGGCGACGAAGACTTCCGCCGTGCCGCCGAAGATCTTGGCGACGATGTCCTTCCGCGTGGCCTCGTCCGCCGTCGCCGTGAAGGCGCCGATGGGAACTTCCGGAAAGGCCACGCGCAAGGTCTGCAGCATGTCATATTCGGGCCGGAACGACGCGCCCCATTGCGAAATGCAATGGGCCTCGTCGATGGCGATCATCCGCACATCAGTCTTTTGCAGGGCGGCGATCATGCGCTCGGTCATCAGCCTCTCGGGGCTGAGGTAGAGAAGGCGCACCTCGCCCGCCGCCACCCGTTTCCAGATGGTGACGTTGTCGTCGCGCGAAGCAGAGGAATTGATCGTCTCGGCGGCGACGCCAGCGAGCTTCAGCGCCGCCACCTGGTCCTGCATCAGCGCCACCAGCGGCGACACGACAATGGCCAGCCCGCCCTTCACCAACGCCGGCACCTGATAGCACAGGGATTTCCCCGACCCGGTCGGCATCACGGCGAGCACATTGCGGCCCGACAGCAGATTGTCGACGATCTCCTCCTGGCCAGGCCGGAAGGTCTCGTAGCCGAAGGTCTCGCGGAGGATGGTGTGTTTGGTCAAGTTCGTTACCATATGGGGCAGGTGCCGCTTCCCATAGCCCGATTCCAAACCGCGCAACATCGCTGCTTCACCCTTCTCCCATCGCAGATGGGAGAAGGTGCCCGAAGGGCGGATGAGGGCCGGATCGCAAAGCGATACGGTGGTGCCCGCGGTGAGACCGCCTTGCTAGCGCAAGCCGGCCCTCATCCGGCGCTACGCGCCACCTTCTCCCGCAAAGAGCGCGAGAGAAGACGATTTGCAAGAATCCCTGTGGATATCCGCAATCTCCTGACATCTGCTGACCGTATCTGCTGACACACTCGCCGATCCTTGCCTCCGTTCCCTTTTTGATCTAGTCAGAGCCCATGGCCGAACATAAAAAACTCCTCTCCATCCAGGGCGCGCGCGAGCATAACCTGAAGAATATTTCGATCGACCTGCCGCGCGACAAGCTGATCGTCTTCACCGGGCTGTCGGGTTCGGGCAAGTCGTCGCTGGCCTTCGACACCATCTATGCCGAGGGCCAGCGCCGTTATGTCGAGTCGCTCTCGGCCTATGCCCGGCAGTTCCTCGAGATGATGCAGAAACCGGATGTCGACCAGATCGATGGATTGTCGCCCGCCATCTCGATCGAGCAAAAAACCACCAGCCGCAACCCGCGCTCCACGGTCGGCACCGTCACCGAAATTCACGACTACATGCGGCTTCTCTTCGCGCGCATCGGGGTGCCCTATTCGCCGGCCACCGGCCTCCCCATCGAGAGCCAGACGGTGACCCAGATGGTTGACCGCACCCTGGCCCTGCCGGAAGGAACCAGGCTCTATCTGCTGGCCCCGATCGTCCGTGGACGGAAGGGTGAGTACCGGAAAGAGCTGGCCGACCTGCAGAAGCGCGGCTTCCAGCGTGTCAAGGTGGATGGCGTCTTCCACGAAATTGAATCCGTCCCGGCGCTTGACAAGAAATTCAAGCACGACATCGACGTGGTGGTCGACCGCCTGGTGGTGAAGCCCGATCTCGGCACCAGGCTTGCCGATAGTTTCGAGACCGCGTTGAAACTGGCCGATGGCCTGGCCATCGCCGAGTTCGCCGATAAGCCGCTGCCGCCTTCCGAGACCTCGGAGGAAGGCGCCAATAAGTCGAAGAACGAGACGCACGAGCGCATCATGTTCTCGGAGCGCTTCGCCTGCCCCGTTTCGGGTTTCACCATCGATGAAATCGAGCCGCGCCTGTTCTCCTTCAACAATCCCTTCGGCGCCTGCCCCAAATGCGACGGGCTTGGCACCGAATTGAAGTTCGAGCCGGACCTGGTGGTGCCCGATACCTCGCTCAGCCTGCGCGACGGCGCTCTGGTGCCCTGGGCCAAGGCCGGCAATACATCGCCCTATTATGTGCAGGCGCTGGAGGCCATCGCCAAACACTATAAGTTCGCCATGGCCACGCCGTGGAAGGACCTGCCGAAGAAGGCCCGCGACGCCGTGCTGTTCGGCACCGGCGAGGAAGAGATTTCGATCACCTATGACGACGGCATCCGCAGCTATAAAACCAAGAAGCCCTTCGAGGGCGTCATCGGCAACATCGAGCGGCGCTGGCGCGAGACCGACAGCGAATGGATGCGCGAGGAGCTCTCGAAATTCCAGTCGGATCACCCGTGCGGCGAGTGCGGCGGCTACCGCCTGAAGCCCCAGTCGCTGGCGGTCAAGATCGATACCAGGCACATCGGCCAGATTTCGGCCATGGCCATCCGCGAGGCCAACCAGTGGTTCGGCGATCTGTTGCCCAAGTTGAAACCCAAGGACAAGGAAATCGCCGCGCGCATCCTCAAGGAAATCCGCGAGCGGCTTAAATTCCTGGTCGACGTCGGGCTCGATTACTTGAATCTGTCGCGCGCCAGCGGAACCCTGTCGGGCGGCGAAAGCCAGCGCATCCGGCTCGCCTCGC
>JANPCA010000580.1:0-1973 GCA_031430715.1 Hyphomicrobiales bacterium
TGCCGGCCCACCAGCCGCGGCGAGATCATGATCCGCTCGGCCGATCCCAAACTGCAGCCGCGGATCACCGCCAATGCCTATGGCACCGAGCACGACATCCAGGAGATGCTGGCGGCGGTGAAATTCCTGCGCCTGATCGCCGCCCAGGAGCCGCTGAAGGCGCTGATGGCCGAAGAACTCCGCCCCGGCCCGGCGGTGCAATCGGATGGCGACCTGATCGCCGACATCCTCCAGCGCAGCGGCACCGTCTATCATCCCTCCTGCACTTGCCGCATGGGCCCCGACCCCACCACGTCAGTCGTCGATCCACGCCTCAATGTGCACGGGATTCAGGGCCTGCGCGTCTGCGATGCTTCCGTCTTCCCGAGCCTCATCGCCGGCAACACCAACGCGCCGGCCATGATGATGGGCTGGAAGGGTGCTGAAATCATTCTTGCCGATGCCGGGCATTAGCAAGAAGGCCCCGCGCCGCCGCCACGGCGGTTGAGAAACAGGCTTGCAGCAGATAACCGCCGGTGGGGGCTTCCCAGTCGAGCATCTCCCCCACCGCATAACAGCCGGGCATTTTCTTCAACTGGAATTGCCCGTCCACTTCGTCACGGGCAACGCCGCCCGCCGACGAGATGGCCCGGATGATGCCGGCGGGCCTGAGCAGGCGCAACGGCATGGCTTTGATGCCCGTGGCATCGGGCAGCGTGCCTGTTTCGCGCAGCAGGTTGATGGCGACAGGCGCGAGGCCCGCCACCTTGCGCAGATAATTGGATTGCGAATCCTTAGCCCGCGGGCGCTTGAGGCGCTCGGCCAAAACCTCGGTTGTGAGATCGGGCCGGAAATCGATGATCAGTGGATGGCCCGGCTTCTCGCGCAGGCCCTTCGACAGCGCGTAGATGGCGCCGCCCTCGATCCCCTCCTGGGAAATCATCAATTCGCCGCGCACCCGATGGCCCGCATAGGTGAGGCCGACGTTCTTGACCGGCGTTCCGGCGAATTTTTCACGGAACACCTTCGACCATTCGACCAAGAAGCGGCTGTTGGCCGGCTTGAAGGGATTGACCGCGATACCCGCCGCCTGGAATACCGGCACCCATGTGGCATCCGACCCCAGATGCGGCCACGAGGCGCCGCCCAGCGCCAGAATGGTGGGCGAGCCATCGAAGCCCTGCCAAGGCTGGCGTGTCTGCAGCGTGACGCCCAGCCCGCCGAGCCGCTTCAGCCAGGCGCGCAGCAACGGCGAGGCCTTCATCTGCTTCGGGAACACCCGCCCCGATGAGCCAACGAAGGTCTCGATGCCGAGCCCATGGGCCCAGTCGATCAGTTCACTGGGCGGAAAGGCGCGGATGGCGGGTTCAAGCATGGCGCGGGCCTCGCCATAGCGCTCGAGCAGCGCTTCCAGAGGCTCCGAATGGGTGAGGTTCAACCCGCCGCGCCCGGCCAGCAGAAACTTGCGGGCGGGAGCGGGCATCTGGTCATGGATGGTAACCCTGGCACCGCCTTGCGCCAGCACCTCCGCCGCCATGAGGCCCGAGGGGCCGGCGCCGATGACGTTCACTGAATTGATCATAAACCGGCCACTTCCTTCGAATCATGTGTTCATTGCTGTTGCGTCAACTGGCGAACCTCGGGTATGCTTGCGAAATGGCTGATGTCCATTAGAGGTTGAGAAAATGAGTGGCAAGGCGGACTTCCTTGCGAGAGTCTTTCGCGGAGCGATCCGTCCCATTGACACCACTTCCGATGTCTTGCGCAAGGCGCCAGACGGTGTACTGATTATGACGCCATTTCTTGGTGGCGACTTCTATTTTATTCGTGGCCCAATTGGTTGGAAGCCGAACGGAGACGCCGACCCGACACTCGAAAAAGTTGAGGTCCCTGAAGGATTCGTGACTGATCTTGCAAGCATTCCTAGAATTCTTTGGCCAATCCTGCCAAAGGACGGTGACTATGCGCAGCCAGCTGTCATTCACGATTACATG
>JANPCA010000581.1:0-6776 GCA_031430715.1 Hyphomicrobiales bacterium
GGAAATAGGGGATATATTTTTTATATTCCAATAAGTTAGACAGAGACTCTATACCAGGCTTCCGTCATGCCAGCGCAGGCTGGCATCCCGCTTCTTTTGGTGACGACGAGCGCGGGCGGCGATTACTTCACCGCCTCCTTCGCTGGCAAGACGGACTTTGAGGAACAATTTGCCAAGCGAAAGCTCCGTCGAATCCCTATAGCATCGGCCGATGGCCAATCTCTCTCTTTGGATCTTGATGCTGTGCGTGTCGATGCTCTGCCTCGGGCATGGCTTGAGCGCGTCGCTGGTCAGTGTCGAGGCCAATGCGGCCGCGTTCGGCACCGATGTCACCGGTTTCGTGATGGCGGGCTATTCGGCGGGACTGCTGATCAGCACCTTCCTGACGCCGCGCCTGGTGCGCAGCGTCGGCCATGTGCGGACCTTCGCGGGGCTGGCCTCCCTGGTATCGACCGCCGTTCTGCTGTTTCCGCTGCTGGTGCATCCCATTCCATGGTTCGTGCTGCGGCTGGTTTCCGGCTTGTGCGTGTCGGGCATGTTCATCGTCTGCGAAAGCTGGCTCAGCGCCGCCTCGTCAAACCGCAACCGCGGCCAGATGCTGTCGGTCTATATGATCGTCACCTATGGCTCGCTGGGCACCGGGCAATTGCTTCTCAACATCACCGATGCCTCGGGCTTCGTGCGCTTCATCATCGTGTCCTGCCTGCTGTCCCTGTCGCTGGTGCCACTCATCCTGCTGCCGTCGGAGCAGCCGAGTGTGGCGGGGGCGCGTTCCGTATCGGTCGATCTCATCTGGCGGGCCTCGCCGCTGGCGGTGTTGGGCGTGCTGGCCTGTGGATTGGGGCAGAGCGCCTTCTTCGCGTTGGCCGCGGTTTTCGGCATGAGCAAGGGCCTGCCGCTGGTCTCGGTGTCGATCATGATGGCATTGCCGTCATTGGGAGTCATCCTGTCGCAATATCCGATCGGCATGGCATCCGACTATTTCGACCGGCGCACCATCATCATGCTGCTGAGCTTCATTTCGGCGGCCATCGCGGCGCTGACGCTGGCCGGCGGCTACTATATCTCGCGCAGCACGCTGATCGCGCTGATGACGGCATTCGGGTGCGTGTCTTTGCCGATCTATTCCCTCGTGGTGGCCCATGCCAACGATCACCTGCAGAAGGATCAGGCGCTCGGCGCCTCCGCCAAGCTGGTGTTGCTCTATGGCGTCGGCTCGCTGGTGGGGCCGATCCTGGCCGGCAACATGATGCGGCGCATCGGCGGCGAAGGCTTCCTGATCTTCATGGCGGCGGTCTATTTCGCATTGGCGGGATTTGCCCTGTGGCGGCGCTTCAAGCGGCCGGAGAATTTCAAGGCGCAAGGCAGCGAAGTGATGCAGGTGAGCCCGGTGACGACGCCGGCCGGTGCGCCGGTGCCCAGGGGTTGACGGCTTGAAGCTTTCGAAAGTCTTGCAGCTTTGCTAACCGACGTGGTGAACCAATTCTTAAAGGTTGACTGGCAGTCTGAACGGAAATCACCATTCAGACCCACGGTGCATCCTTGAAAGTAGAGCCAGGCTTCGGCCTCGATATCAGCATATTCCTGCATGTCATCGACAACGGCGAGGCGGAACAGCGCAAGCAGCTCGCCATGCAGCTTGCCGCTTTCCTTGCCAAGGCGGATGTACCGGCGGGAGAGCGTGAACAGGTGACGCCGGTTATCCTGAAGCTGGCGCTCGATCCGGTGAAGCTGGTCCGGCGGGCGCTTGCCGAGGGCCTCGCCGGCATCGCCAATCTGCACGCCGACATCCTGTTCTCGGTCATCTCGGATGACGACGACATCGGGCTGCCCTTCCTGTCGGCAACACCGGCACTCAGCCATTGGCATATGCTGGCGGTGCTGAGGGTGGGCGATGAAGCGCGGCAGGCCGCCGTGGCGCTCCGGCCCGATATTTCGGACGAGGCGGTGGCCTATATCATCAAGAATTCGCCACTGGCCATCGCCCTGCTGCTGTTCGAAAACGCCGCGGTCGAACTGGACGACCAGGACTATCACGCGCTCTATGGCCGCTTCGGGCATGCGGGCGACATGGTCGAATGCCTGCTGGCGCGTTCCGACCTGCCGCTCGACATCCGTATCATGCAGGCCAAGCGCGCCTCGAACCGCATGCACCAGTTGATGGCGGAACGGGGTTGGCTCCCCGCCAATGATGCCGCCGAACTGGTGGCCGACGCCGAGGAGACGGCGGTGTTACGCATCCTCACCGAGGCAAGCCCTGAAGAGCTGTCGCTGGTGGTGCGCTTCCTGATCAACAAGGCCATGCTGACGCCGTCCATCATCGTGCGCGCCGCCTGCCTTGGCGAGATGACCGTGGTCGCCCAGGCCCTGGCGCAGCTCAGCGGCACTCTGCCCAAGCGGGCGCTGGAGCTGATGCGCGGCAAGGGCCTGACCGGCTTCAAGGGTCTGCACGGCAAGGCGGGATTGCCCGCCAACTGCTACTGGATCCTGCAGGCCGCCTGCGATGTGGCGCTCGACGAGCACGAGGAGGGAATCATTCTTGGTGCGGATGATTTCGGCCGCCGCCTGATCGAGGCCCTGATGACGCGTTACGAGGCCATGCCCCTGAAAGAACGCACCCGCCACCTCGAATATGTCGGCCGATTCGCCACCGAGAGGGCGAGATTGATTGCCAAGCGGCTGAAGGCCGATCTGGTGCGGGCGGCGTAGAGTCTAAGCACAAGTGTTTCCAAACTACCGTCACCCCAGCGAAGGCTGGGGTCCCGCTACTTCTTTCTGGCTCCAAAAAGCGGGATGCCAGCCTGCGCTGGCATGACGGCGTTTGGCGTGGTGCCACCCGAGAAGGGAAATCAAAACCGGAACTGCTCCCTTAACACCCGTTCGGCCAGGCTGTGGCCGGGGTCGAACAATATCTTGGCCGAGCGCTTGCGGTCCTCGGCGATCTGCACTTCGCGGACGTTGCGCACTTCGACGTGGTCGGCCACCGCCGCCACGGGGCGCTTTTCCGCATCGAGCACGGTGATCGTCACCTTGGCCTGGTGCGGCAGGATGGCGCCGCGCCAGCCGCGTGGCCTAAAGGCGCTGATCGGCGTCAAGGCCAGCAGCTCGGAATTGACCGGCAGGATTGGTCCGTGGGCGGAGAGATTATAGGCGGTGCTGCCGGCGGGCGTCGACACCAGGATGCCGTCGCAGATCAACTCATCGAGCCGGGCCTTGCCGTCCACCGCGATCTTCTGTTTGGGGGCGTGGTAGCGCTGCGGCAGCAGCGAGACTTCGTTGAAGGCGATGGCGCGGTGGGTCTTGCCGTCCGCGTCCTTGGCCACCATGCGCAAGGGATGGATGGCGGTGAGCTCGGCGGCGCCTAGGCGTTCCATCAGGCCTGTCTCGGCGTAGTCGTTCATGAGGAAACCGACGGTGCCGCGGTTCATGCCATAGATCGGCTGTCCGGTCGAGACGAAGCGATGCAGCGTCTGCAGCATGTGGCCGTCGCCGCCCAAGGCCACGATGGCATCGGCCGATTCGGCATCGGCATTGCCATAGCGTTTCACCAGCTTCGCCAGGGCCTCCTTCGCCTCGGGGGAATCCGAGGCGAGAAAGGCGATCTTCAAGAATTTCATGCCGGTTTCATCGCGTTGACAGGGCGGGTGAATGCCTACATTGAAGCGAACCTCCTTGGCAATCCCCGAAGGGTTTCGGAATACCCCATGCGCGACATCGTCATGTGCAGCACCTGCCGCTATTCGGCGGCGGAAAAGACCGGCCCCGAGGGCTTGACCGGCGGCGAAGTGCTGATTGGCCACATGCGGGACGCGATGGCGGCGCGGGGAGGCCTCGATGCCGGGCTGCAAACCCAGGCCTGCCTGTGGAACTGTAAGCGCCACTGCAGCGTGATCCTGCGCGACGAGCAGCGCTTCACCTACTTCACTGGCGATCATGAGCCATCGCGCCAACAGGCCGATGCCATTCTCGACTGGTTCATGGCCCATGGCGAGACGGAGACGGGCGACGTGCCATTCCGGCAATGGCCGCAGCGCATGCGCGGGCATTTCATCGCGCGCATTCCGCCGGTGAAAACATGAGCCGGGTCACGCTGGTATTGGGCGGTGCCCGTTCGGGCAAGAGCCGTTTCGCCGAAGGGCTGGCGCCGGCGTCCGGCCCGCGCACCTATATCGCCACGGCGGAGGCCTTCGATGATGAGATGAAGGACCGCATCAGCCATCATCAGGCGCAGCGTGGGCGGGGGTGGAGCACCATCGAAGCGCCGCTTGATCCGGTGGCGGCGCTCCGTGGCATCGAGGCGGGCTTCGTGCTGATCGACTGCATCACCATCTGGCTCGGCAATCTCATGTATCGCGAGCGCGATGTCAGGGGCGAAGTGGCGGCGCTCTGCACGGCGCTGAAGGCGTTGCCATCCACCATCGTGTTGGTCTCGAACGAGGTCGGATTGAGCATCGTTCCCGAGAATGCCCTGGCGCGGCGCTTCCGCGACGAGCAGGGACTTGCCAACCAGCGCCTGGCGGCGGCGGCGGACGCGGTCTATTTCATCGCCGCCGGCCTGCCAATGGTGCTCAAAACACCAGCGACAGCAGGGTGACGGCCAGCAGCAGCAGCCACATGGCGCGGCTGAAGACACGAAGTCCGCGCTTGATGTCGTGGCGGTTGAGTTGGGCGCGGCCTTCGCCCATCCACGGCAGGTCGACGGGTTCGCCCCCATAGGTGCGGGGCCCGCCGAATTTCACTTGAAGTGCCGCGGCAAGGGCCGCCTCCGGCCAGCCGGCATTGGGCGAGCCGTGCTTCGGCGCATCTCGGCGCATCACGGCGACGATGTCCTGGAAGCGAAGTGGGATGATGGCGGCAAATAGCAATCCGGTCAGCCGCGAGCAGGGCAGGTTCACCAGGTCGTCGAGCCTGGCCGCTGCCCAGCCGAAATGCAGGTAGTGCTCCGACTTGTGGCCGATCATCGAATCCGCCGTGTTGATGGCCTTGTAGACGGCGATGCCCGGCAGCCCCAGAAGCGCATACCAGAAGACCGGCGCCACGATGCCGTCGGAGGTGTTCTCGGCGAGGCTTTCAAGCGCCGCCTTGGCGATCCCCGATTCATCGAGATGGGCCGGATCGCGCCCGACGATGTGGCTGACGGCGCGGCGGGCTTCCGGCAGCGATGTGCCAAGGGCGCGGTGGACAGCCATGACATGGCCGCGCAGGGAGTTCTGGGCGATCAGGCTGGTGGCGATGAGCGCCTCGAGCATCCAGCCGATGCGCCAGCCGCCGAGCAGATACGAGATGATCCAGGTGGGAATGAAGGCGGCTACCATGAGAATCAGGAGTGCGATGCTGCCGCGCAGCCGGCCTTCGGCCCGGTCCTGCCCGGAACGGTTGAGGGTTCGGTCGAGCCAGGCTATGAGCTTGCCGATCCACTCGACCGGATGACCGATCTTGCCATGGACCTCCTTCGGGTAGCCTGCGAAACGCTCAACCAGCAGGGCGAGAGCGGCGCTGGCGAAGGCGGGAAAGGCCCACATCAGACGGGCTCCGCGAGCGCCAGGATACGGTCGAGGTCGAGATGGGTTTCGAGATGGGCGGCAAGCCCGTCCAGGGTGCGCTCGATCAGCTCGTCAAAGCGGAGTGCGCTGGCGGCGGCGCCGAGGCGCTCAAGGAAGGCTTGGCGGAAGGTATCGCTGGCAAAGCAGCCATGGAGATAGGTGCCCATCACCTGTCCCGCCGCGCCGATGGCACCGTCCGGCTGGCCATTGATGCAGGTGAAGGGGCGGGCGCAATCGGGGCCGCGGGTCTCTCCCAGATGGATTTCGTAGCCCGAGAGTGGCGTGCCAGTGGGCACATGGGTGCCACTGACCCGCGTCAGGGTTTTGGATGGCAGAAGCTCCGTCTCGACATCGAGCAAGCCCAGGCCATCGACGCTGGCGGGCGGTCCTTCGAGACCTTGTGGATCATGAACCCTGCGGCCCAGCATCTGGTAGCCGCCGCACAGGCCGAGGACCAGGCCGCCGCGCCGCACATGGGCTTTCAGATCGATGTCCCAACCTTCGCTACGAATCGCCGTCAGATCGGCGATGGTCGATTTGGAGCCGGGGATGACGACGAGGCGGGTAGCGGCCGGAATGACCTCGCCCGGATGCACGAAGGTGACACAGACGCCAGGTTCGAGACGGAGCGGGTCGAGATCGTCGAAATTGGCGATGCGGGGCAGGCGGATAACAGAGATTATGCAGGAACCAGAATGGCTTGCAAGACTATCCTCCAAAGCCACTGCATCTTCGGCGGGGAGATTTCGAGCGGCTGCGAAATGCGGAATGATGCCGAGGCAAGAGGTGCCGGTGTGGCGTTCGAGAAAAAGGCGCCCTTCCGAGAAGAGTTGAGGATCGCCATGAAACTTGTTGATTATAAACCCTTTCAGTCGATTTCGATCTTCGGCCGTGAGAATATCGAACGTGCCAGCGATCGAGGCGATCACACCACCGCGGTGGATGTCGCCCACCAGGAGTGCTGGAACATTGGCGGCGGCGGCAAAGCCCATGTTGGCGAGGTCGCCGTCGCGCAGGTTGATTTCGCCGGGACTGCCCGCCCCTTCGACGATCACCAGGTCGGCTTCGGCCGTCATTTTGGCGAAACTGTCGAGGATTGCTGGCATGAACTGGCGGCGATTCCTGAAATAGTCCCACGCCGACATCGAGGACAGGCGCTGGCCCTGGACGATCACCTGGGCGCCCGTGCTGGTCTCGGGCTTCAGCAGCACCGGGTTCATATGCAGCGAGGGC
>JANPCA010000582.1:0-2905 GCA_031430715.1 Hyphomicrobiales bacterium
CCCGCGACTTGGTGCTTCTCGATGACTGAGGCAAATTCATCCGCTGGCGGCATGGGCTCGCTGTTGCGGCGGCTGTCACCCGTGACCATCTATCTCTGGCTGATCCTTCTCGTGGTGCTGCCAAACATCCTGCTGATTGGAACGAGTTTCCTGAAATCGTCGGGCGGTGTTCTGGTCTACGAGGCGACACTCCAGAACTATACCCGCACGATCGCGTCGGGGACCGTGCAGTTTCTCATTCTGCGGACGGTGGGCACGGCCTTTGCCGCCGCCGCCGTCGCGGCACTGATCGCCTACCCCTTGGCCTTCTATGTCAGCCGCTACATGAAGCGCTGGAAGGCCGTGGCGGTCATGCTGGTTGTCGTGCCCCTGTGGATCAGCCTTTTGATGCGGGTCTTCGCCTGGCGGATCATCCTGGGCGAGAGAGGCGTGCTGAACTCGTTCCTGGTCTCGACAGGCATCCTGGAGATCCCGTCCAATGCCTTCCTCTATTCGCGCTTTGCGGTGATCGTGGCGCTCTCCTACATGGCCATCCCCTATGTCTTCGTGTCGTCTTACACGGCCCTGGAACGGGTGCCGCAAAGCCTGATCGAAGCCAGCCAGGATTCAGGTGCTGGCCATTGGCGCACGTTCCTGAACGTCGTTTGGCCCCTGTCGAAGCAGGGACTTGCCATCGGCTTCGCCCTGGCCTTCCTGCTGGCCGTCGGCGATTACATCACACCTTCGATGGTGGGTGGCCTCGACGGAACGATGCTGGGCATGGTCATCGCTTCGCAATTCGGCATGGCCGGCAACTGGCCGCTAGGTGCTGCTCAGGCCGTGGTGCTGATCGTCGCGGTTAGCATCGTCCTTAGCGTCATCTTCTGGGCAGCGCGGTCGCGCGGTACTCTCCAGTCGGTCGATGCGGGCACCGGGGCGGAACTGCGTCCTCCAGAATCGGCACGCGATTATCTGGTGCTTTGGTCTGTGCGAGTGGCGGTGGTCTTGCCCTACCTGTTCCTTTATCTGCCGCTGGTGATCATCACTGTCTTCTCGTTCAATTCAAGCCAGATCCAGACGCTGCCGCTGCAAGGCTTCACGCTGGATTGGTATGCGGCACTGTGGGGGGACGCCAATCTGATCGATGCCTTCCGCCGCACCATGATTGTCGCGCTGACCACTGTTGCCCTTTCGGTGGTTGCCGGGATCGGCTTTGCGATGATCTTCGCCTATCGCAGCCTGCTCTTCGCGAACATGACGCAAATCGGCCTGGCGATCCCGGTCGCCATCCCTGGCATTCTGCTCGGCATCTCTCTGGTGATCGCGGCTCAGATGGTGGGCGTCAAGGCCGGCATCTGGCGGGTGATCATCGGCCATGCGACCTTTGTCATGCCGGTGGTCATGCTGATCATCCTGAACCGGCTGCAAAGACTCGATCCGTCCTATGTTCATGCTTCCCTCGATCTGGGAGCGGACTATGGCAAGACATTCCGCTTCGTGCTTTTTCCGATGATCTGCACGGCGGTATTGGGTGGAGCACTTCTGGGCTTTACGCTTTCGGTCGATGAAGTGATCGTTACCTTGTTCCTGTCGGGGATTGAGCCAACCCTGCCAGACTATGTGTGGAATCAGATGCGCTTTGGCTTCACCCCCAGTGTGAACGCCATCTTCACCCTGATCGGCGGCGTGTCGGTAGCGCTGATCCTCATCGCCATGGCCGTCATTGACCGTGGCCGCGACAAATCCATTTCCTGAGGCAAGACATGACCACACGAACTCTTTTCGGAACCCTGAATGGCCTTCCGGTCGAAGCAGTATCGCTCAGCAATCAAACCGGACTGCGGGCAAAACTCATAAGCTACGGCGCCCGTCTGACCGAACTTTGGGTGCCGGGACGCGATGGCGCGCTGGCCGACATCGTGCTGGGTTTCGACAGCTTGGGCGAGTACCAGGCCACCGAGACTTATTTCGGCGCGACTTGCGGCCGCTATGGCAACCGCATCCGCAAAGGGCAATTCGCACTGGATGCCGTTCCTGTGCAGGTGGATTGCAACGAACACGGCAACCACCTGCATGGCGGCGTTGCGGGCTTTGACCGCAAGAACTGGGCCATCGTCGATCTCACGCCCTCCCGCGTGATCTTTGCCGCGGTTTCCGAGGCGGGTGAAATGGGCTTTCCCGGCCGGGCAAACCTTCGCGCAACCTATGAACTGACGGACGACAGCCGCCTGTCGATTTTGATGGAGGCCGATACCGATGCGCCAACGCTCATGAACATGGTTCATCACAGCTACTTCAACTTGGCCGGGCAGGGTGCTGGCGATGTGCTGGGCCAATATTTGCGTCTTGCCGCGCCATTCTACACCCCGGTCGATGGCGAACTACTGGCCACCGGCGAAGTGCTGGCCGTGACCGGCAGCGCCTTCGATTTCACCAGGGCCAAAGCCATCGGCTGGGACATCGCCGCTCTGCCGTCGGTGGGTGCGGAAATCTTTGGCGAGGGTGGCGGCTACGATCACAACTGGTGCCTTTCCGGCGCGGAGGGCGCCCTTCGGGATTGCGCCGAGGCCTGGGACCCGGCGTCTGGCCGCAAGATGACGCTTTCAACCACCGAACCCGGTGTGCAGTTCTACACGGGTGGCTATCTGTCCTCGGCCATAAGCGGCAAAGCTGGAGCCAAGTTGTGCAAATATGCCGGCTTCACGCTAGAAACCCAGAAATTCCCTGACGCCCCGAACTTCGCGCATTTCCCCCAGTGCCGCCTGAACCCCGGTGAACTCTACCGGCATGAAATGCACTTCCGCTTCACCACCTGCACGGAGACTGGCGATGCCCTATGATGCCGTCGTGATCGGCGCCGGCCACAATGGCCTGGTCGCGGCCAACTACCTGGCGCGCGCCGGCAAGTCGGTCTGCGTTGTCGAAG
>JANPCA010000583.1:0-21442 GCA_031430715.1 Hyphomicrobiales bacterium
CACCACGGTCCGCCCCGAGATCCACATCGGCTATGACGTGTCGAAGGCGGCGGTGGCCCATATGTGCCGCAACCTTGCAATCGAGTGGGCGGAAAAGAACATCCGCGTCAATGCGGTTGGCCCCTCCTATGCCGATACGGAGATGCTCACCGCGGTCGGGCGCACGCGGCCTGAGGTCATGAAGCAATGGCTCGACGACATCCCGATTCATCGCCTGATCGCGCCGCGCGAAGTGGCGGATGCCGTTGCCTTTCTGGTCTCCGACGCGGCCAGCGGCATCACCGGCCATGAGTTGATGGTGGACGGCGGCTACTCGGTGGCTTGACGGGGTTCTCCCCGCTAGGCGCCCATGTCGATCAAAATCTTCAGGTGATCATTGCCGGGCGCGGTCAGCGCCTCGAAGCCCTTGCTGACGGCATCTTCCAGGCTGACGCGGCCGGTTATGATCTGTTCCACCGGAAACTTGCCGCTGGCGATCAGGGCCACCAGCCGGTTGCCGAGGGTAATGTCATTGCCCCAGCAGCCGACCAGCCGCAGGCCCTTCTCGCAGAGCTTGAACAGGTCGACCTGGGGGGGTTCGGCGAAGAGGCCGACCTGGGCAATGATTCCGGTGCGTTTGGTTGCCGCCATGCAGAGATCGAGTGCCGCGTGCTGCCCGGCGCATTCGATTGCCGCATCGACGCCGACACCGGAATCCGTCCCGTCCGTGATTGCCGCAAGCAATTCGGCGGCAGCTCCGCCATAAATCGAGAGGCCTTCAAAGGCCTGGAGCCTCGCCCGCCGCCCGGCATTTGGCTCATAGACGAAAATCCGCGATGCTCCAGCCGCGCGCGCCGCCAAGGCGGTCAAAGCGCCGATGGGACCAGCACCAGTGATCAGGACCGTGCTCCCTGCGATGACCCCGGCATTGTCGATGGCGTTGAGCGCCACGGCGGAAGGCTCGAGACAGGCACCCTGTTCGTCCGAAACGGTTGCGGGCAATTTGACAGTGTTCTGCTCCGGCACCATGGCGAATTCGCCCATGCCGCCCCAGTGCCAGGTCAGACCCACAAGTCCGGTCGCCGGGCTGAACTGACCGATGTTGCGCCGGGCGTAATAGTCACCCGCCTTCATCAGGTGCGGCAGAATGGCGACGCGGTCGCCGGCCTTCACCGTGGTCACGTCCGGACCCGTGGCGGTGACGGTGGCGGAGAACTCATGGCCAAGGATGATCGGCACTTTGGCGCCGGTTTCGGGATGGGGTTCCACCGGCAGGATGATCGGCCCCGCCACGTATTCATGAAGATCGGTGCCACAGATGCCGCAATGGGATATTTTCAGGATGACCTGGTCGCCAACCGGTCTGGCGGGGGCCGGAACCTCTTCCAGCCGGAGATCGCGGGCCTTGTGGAAACGCAAAGCTTTCATGTGAATGCCTCCAAATACCGGAAATCGCGCCTGCCGCGGGGTGTTGTTGCGGTCCGGTAATCAAGCCGCTTCCTGCCGCTATTACACTATCGCAATCCGCCCGCATGGCGGCAAAGCCGATATTCAAAATGGATAAATACTTGGCGCCTGGTGCCCGCCGCGGTGTTAACAAAATGGTCAAGAGTCATGGGACCGGAGGATGGGCACATGGGAAGGCTTGACGGCAAGGTGGCACTCGTCACGGGCGCGGCGCAGGGGATCGGCCGCGCGGTGGCCGAACTCTTCGCCAAGGAAGGCGCTGCCGTCTACGCTGGCGACGTGAAGGCGGCAAGTGCCGCCCAAGGCATCGAGAACGTGATGCTCGATGTCTCCAGGCAGGCCGACTGGACCAGGGTCGTCGACGCCATCATCAAGGCGCATGGCAAGATCGATGTGCTGGTGAACAATGCCGGCATCGTCAAATGTTATGGCCCGGTGCACGAGACTGACGCCGAGAGCTGGGACCGGGTGCTGGCCGTCAATCTCACCGGCAGTTTCATCGGCATGCAGAGCGTGCTTCCCGCCATGCGCAAGGCCGGCAAGGGCTCGATCATCAATTTCTCGTCCATCTGGGGCAATGTCGGCGTGCCGGGTGCGGCGGCCTATAATGCCGCCAAGGGTGGGGTGCGCAACATGACCAAGAATGCCGCGGTGACCTATGCCAAGGAAAACATCCGGGTGAACTCGGTTCATCCGGGCCTCATCCGCACGCCCTTGGTCGAGGCCCAGTCCGACGAGATGAATGCCGGCATCATCGGCCAGACGCCGATGGGCCGCATGGGCACGCCGCTCGAAGTGGCCATGGGCTGCCTGTTCCTGGCCAGCGATGAGTCGTCCTTCGTCACCGGCAGCGAATTGATTATCGACGGCGGCTATCTGGCGCAGTGATCGAAGCACAATTGGGAGTTCAGCATGTATGTGAAGAACACGAAGATCCCGCCCATTCTCGAACATGGCGGAACCTGCAAGACCTTCTTCATGGTCGGCAAGGAACAGATGCGCGGCGAGACCATGGGATCCTATCTCGAATATGTCGCGGAGTTCGAGATCGCCGAAGGGTCCCATCTCGAACCCCACAAGCACAACACGCATGAGTTCTACTATCTGCTCAAGGGCCGCGCCCTGATGCAGATCGACAACGAGACGCGCGAGATGGAGGTCGGCGATCTGGTTCATATTCCGCCGAACAAGGTCCATACCATCAAGCCGATCGGGGCGGGGCCGATGCGTGCCCTGTCTTTCGCCGCCAGTTTCCTGCCGCCCGGCGGGGCGGGAACAGAAGCCGAAAGGGCCGAATTGCCCACGTAGCCCTTCCGCGGGGCGGGATATCCGGATTGGATATTTGCCCGGCAGCGGAAGACCGGTAGCCGTGTAAATTGCCGTCATCAAGAGCCATCGGGGCATCAATCATGACACGGAAGATTGAACTTCTCGCCAGCTATTGGACCTTGGCGGGTGACTGTTATGCGATGGGTCCGAGCGAAATCGCCACCATTCCATTGCGCGACCGTGTCGAGGCGGCGGCCTGGGCCGGTTACACGGGCATGGGATTTGCCCACCAGGATCTGATCGCCACCCGTGACAAGATCGGTTACGCGGCAATGAAGCGTCTTCTGAACGATCACGGCATCGTCCACATCGAGGTGGAGTTCCTCGGCAACTGGTTCACATCGGGCGAGCCGAAGAAAGCCTCGGACCTGCTCCGCCGCGACTTGCTCGAAGCCGCCGATGCACTGGGGGCGCGGAACATCAAGGCGGCGGGCGAAATGTGGACCGAGGTCTGCGACGTGCCGCGCTATGCGGAAGCCTTCGCCGATGTTTGCGCGGATGCCGCCCAAATCGGAACGGCGATGGCCATCGAAATCCTGCCGATGACCAATATCCGCACGCTCGAGACGGCGGCGGGCATTGTCGGACAGGCCGGCCACCAGAACGGCGGCCTGTGCATCGACATCTGGCACATGACGCGCGGCGGCATCGATATCGCCAAGCTTGCCAAGCTGCCGCTGCAATATTTCAAGTCCGTCGAACTGGATGATGCCAGGGCCGAGGTCGAGGGATCGATCTGGGAAGACACGCTGTTTCACCGCCTCTATCCCGGCGAGGGCGATTTCGATTGCCCGGTCTTCATCAATGCGGTGGAGGCAGCCGGCTTCCACGGAGTCTACGGTGTCGAGGTCATCAGCGAGACCTACCGGAAGCTGCCGGTCCGCGAGCAGGCCAAGCGTTCATTCGACGGCGCGATGGCCCAATTCACCAAAGCAACCTGAGCACCAAAATCTGGGAGGAAGCCATGGAAACCAATCTGCGCGGCAAGACCGTTCTCATCACGGGTGCGGCAAAAGGCATTGGCCGCGCCGCGGCGCTTGGCTTTGCCAAGGAAGGTGCCAGGATCGCCGCCGTCGATATCGACAGGCAAGATCTTGCGAGCCTCGTGGCCGAGATCAAGGCCATGGGTGGCGAGGCGGCCTCGGGCCTTGGTGATCTGAGCACGGCCGATGGCGTGCGCTCCAGCATCGCCGAGGCGCTCAGGGGCTATGGGTCGAGCATCGACGTTCTGGTCAACAACGTCGGGTCGGGTGCTGTGCGCACCTTCGACCAATTGACCGACGAGGACTGGGACCAGACCTTGCAGCTCAATTTCATGAGCTATGTGCGCGCGGTGCGCGCCGTGCTGCCGGCCATGCGCCAGCGCGGCTCGGGCGTCATTATCAACAATGCCTCCGACCTGGCGCGCCAGCCGGAGCCGGTGCCGAACGACTATTCCGTGTCCAAGGCCGCGGTGCTCGCCTTCACCAAGGGCCTGGCGCGATCGGAAGGGCCGAAAATCCGTGTCAACGCGGTGGCGCCGGGGCCGGTGTGGACGCCGTTCTGGTCAAAGCCCGGTGGTTTTGCCGATACCTTCGCGGCGTTCCACAAGATGCCGCCGAAAGAGGCGGTGGAACATGAGCTGTCGCTGCGCCAGCTGCCGTTGAACCGGCTGGGCACACCCGAAGAGGTCGCCAATGTCATCATCTTCCTTGCCTCCGACTTGGCCTCCTTCGTCACCTCGGCGGTTTGGGGCGTGGACGGAGGTTCCATTCGCAGCATCATCTGAGGTATGATCATCGATGCATTGATGCCGCGGCCGCGCATCCGGACCATTGGAGGCCGAGACCCAACGGCCTGAATGGTGGCGCATGACGGAATATGAACTCCTACGCATCATCACGTTTCTGGAACGGGTCCGGCAGCCCTATCAGGAACTCGTGCCGGTCGCCGAGGAAGATCCGTCGTGGAACATTCTGCTTTTCCTGATCAAGCAGAACCTCACGGGATCGAACGTCACCATATCGGCTTTGGCGTCCGCCGCGAGCATTCCCTACGCCACGGCGATGCGGCGCATCCATGAGCTGATCGGCCAGGGCTTCATCGTCAAGAAGCCGGCGAGTGAGACGGGCAAGAGCTTCACGCTGGTGCCCAGCGCCGAGCTGTCGAAGTCCTTCGAGCTCTATGCCCGCCGTATCAAATCGCTTCTCGCCGAAACCTTCGGACTGCGGTCCAAGCCGGAAGACGAGGAAGACTTCTATTTCGGGGGCTCATATTTCGCGGCCCAGATCATCCCGCCGCCGCATCTCATCGAGAGCCTGTTCCGCGGCACGAGGGAACTGAAGTTCCTGCTTAACTACGACAATTACTTTGCCTCGATGGTGAACATGTGGGCGGATTTCCGCAACAACATGTCGTCGCGCAAGAACTTCGAGCTGTTGCGGCTGCCGGAACTGCACGCCCGCATGATCGCGAACGCGGCGCTGCCGGAATCGGAATTCGACATCGTGGCGATCAACGCGCCCTGGCTGGGGGAGGCGGTGCAGAAGAATCTCTTCCGCCCCCTCAACGCCTTCATCGAAAATTCCTCCATATCGCCCACCGACTTTCATCCCTCCGTCTGGTCCATGGGGTCATGGCGCGGACAGCAGATCGGCGTTCCCATTTACTGCACGATCGAGCTTCTGGCGGCCCGGACCGATTTGTTCACGCGGGACCGGATCGAATATCCTTCCAACTTCAACGAAACGGTCGCCGCCGCGAAGCATTTTCACAAGCCGTCGAAGGGGCTCTCCGGCATCTCGTGGAATGGCGGGCGCGGCATGCCGATCGCCTCGACCTTCATGTTCCTCATGGGCTGTTGCGGCGAGTCCATTCTCTCGCTGCCCAAATCGCGTCTGTTCTTCACCGTGGATAAAGCCGTCGGCGAGCAGCTCCGCCCGCAAATCCTGTCGGATGCGGGTTTCCATGTCCTCGCCTATCTGCATCAGCTCATCCAATATTCCACTCCGGATATTCTGGAGACCGATTGGGACCGCCGCACCACGGCCTTCCTCACCGGACAAACGGCGATGGCCTATTGCTGGACGGTTCGCGCGGCGCGTTTCGAGTACGACATCAATTCGGCCGTCAGGCACAAGGTCACCTATCTGCAGCAGCCGCGCGGGCCAGGTGGCGCCTCCAACAATCCGATCGGCGGGTTCCTCCTCTGCATCCCCAGCAATCTGCCGGAAGACCGGGTCGAACTGGCCTTCGAAGCGATCTCCTGGATGACCTCGCCCGAAGCCATGAAGGCCAATGTGCAGAATGGTTTTCCCGTTGCGCCGCGGTTCAGCGTCAGTGCCGACCCCGAGGCGGCGGCGACATCGCCCATCGTCAGCGTCGTCGACAGGCTGGCGAAACGCAATCTTCTGAAGTCGTGGCCGCGGCCTCCCGTGCCGGAATACCTGTCATTGGAAGCTATTCTCGGCGAGGAAATTCACCGGGCGCTGCGCGGCGAGGTGACCGACCGGGAAGCCCTCGCCAGCGCCCAGGACCAGGTGGACAAGCTGATGCGTCAAGCAGGCTATTATTGACCGGCGCCCGCCATGGTGCCGGTGTAAACATTAGTGAACGAGGAGCGCAAGAGCATGCCGCCAGTAGTATCCTATCATCTTCCTGAAATGGTTTTCGTGACGGGAGCATCGTCCGGTCTCGGCACCGGCATCTGCAAGCATCTGCTGGAAGCGGGCGTCGATACGGTCGGTATCGACCTGGGGCCCGCGCCCGGCGCCGTGAAAGGCGGGCGCTATACCCATCTGCGCGGCGATGTGACATCGGACGCCATCTGGGCGGACGTGTCCGCCCTGGTCCGCGCCAGGGCGCCGGCAACGCTCGGCCTGGTGACCAGTGCCGCGATCCTCGAAGTGGGGACAATCCTGGATTTCGACAAGACGGCGATCGAGCGCACCATGTCGGTGAACGTCACCGGAACGGCGCTGGCCTTCAGGGCATTGCTGCCGCACATGATCGAGCGCGGCAAGGGCGTCATCGTCGCCGTCGCCAGTGTCGATGCCAGCTTCGCCGAGCAGCAGCTCGCGGTCTATGCCACGTCGAAGGGCGCCGTCCGGCAATTGACGCGGACCGTTGCACTCGATCATGCCCGCCAGGGCATCCGCGCCAATGTGCTCAGCCCCGGCCCGATGATGGCCGGGCTGTTCGAGCGGCACATGAAGTCGGCAAGTGACCCGGAGAAGTTCAAGTCGACGCGTGCCGCCCGCCAGCCGGGGGGCGAAATCCTGTCGCCCAACGATGTCGCAAGTGCGGCCCTGTTCCTGCTGTCGGATGGCGCCTTGGCGCTCAATGCCGCTGACGTCATCGCCGACGGCGGCTTGACGGCAAGCTTCGATTTCAGAACGGGCGCCGAAGGCGCTTCGGTTTAGGGCGCCGCTTCACACTTCAGGCAAATTGAGCCAGGCTTCGTAGAGAAAGCCGTTCTTGCGCCACGTGGTTTTGGCGCTGCCGCTGAATTGCTCGGGCATGGCGGTCATCAGCATGCGGGTTCCGAAGCCCGACTTGCGGGGTTTGCGGATAGGCTTGGCCGATTGCTCCTCCCAGCGCAGCAGCAGCCGTTGCTTGCCGTCCTCGCCGGCCTCAAGCAGGGTGCCGAGAACATGCACGCTGCCACCGTTTGCCAAGGCGCCGAAGTTCGACGAATTGCTGGCCAGTTCGTGAAGGGCAACGGCGATGGTCTGGGCCTGCTGGGTGGGAAGCTCGACATCGGGCAAGTCGACCGACAGCCGCGCCTTGGTTTGGTCCTCGGGGCTGAAGGGCTTCAACGTTGCTTGCGCGATCCTGGCGAGCGGTGCCGATACCCAGTTGCGGTCGAAAAGGATATCCTGCGCGGCACTCAACGCGGCGAGACGGCGGTGAAATTTCGCATCGTATTCCGCCACCGACCGGGCGGTGGCCGCCGTCTGCCGTGCCAGGCTTGAGGTCAATTGCACCGTGTTGCGCACGCGATGGGCCAATTCCCTGGCAAGGAGCGCCTTGGCCGCCTCGTCGCGCTTGCGGTCATCGATGTTGAGAACGACCGTCATGTAGGAAATGGGCCGGCCTTCCGCATCGCGGTAGAGCTTGGCGTTCACCAATGCCCAGAGAATGGTTCCATCCTTGCGGACATAGCGCTTTTCAAACTGCAGGTGGGGGTTCGGGGTGCCGTCCTCGCTGGCGAGAGCCGCCGTGCTAAGCGCGACGTCGGGGGGATAGGTGAGGTCGGTGAAGCGGCGGCCAATGACCTCGGCGCGCTCATAGCCAAGCATCGTCAGAAAGGACTCATTGACCCGCAGGATCTCGCCTGTCGTGTAGCCGGTTTCACAATTCGCGGTTCCGGCATTCTCAAAGAATGCGGCCTCGCGGCGCTGGGTTTCCGCGAGCGTGTGCTCTGTCGACGAGAGAATCCGGTTGAGCAGCACCGCCCGCTGGCCAGCGATCAATCCGGAGCGCAAGGCGGCGTAGAAGGCGGTGGCCAGACAGCCGATGGTCAGCGCGACCAGCCACCACCACGGCCGGCTGGCCAATTGCGGCCGCGACAGCAACACGCCCAGGCTGTGCGGACCGTCCGATATGGTTGCCTCCGGCAGCCACGGCGTTTGCTCGGGCGTTGGCCCGGAGACCAGCACGGGCCTTGGCGGAGAATGGGACCGGTCGAGAATTTGGAAGGACTGTTCCGCGCCCAGTCCCGCCGACGCCGCTAGGTTTGCCGCTGTGACGCCGCGCAGAATCATCGTTGACTGGTAAGCGTCTGCGGGGCCTCCGGTCTTGTGCAGGAACCGTGTCATGTAGACGGCAGCGGCCGGGAAACCATCGCCGGACAAGAGAACCAGCGGTTCGGCCGGAGCCTGGTTGACGCTGACTTGAACCGCGGCAAAAAGCGGTGCCAGTTCCGACTGGACCATGAGGTCCAATCCCAGCAGTTTCGGACCGAGATCGGCGGTCGCCATGACCACGGGCGCCAGTGTTTTTCCGCTGCCGGGACCGCGCACCACCGCGTAACCGGGCCACTGCAACTGCGAACGGATGCTGGCCTCAAGCATCGGCACATCACGGCCGGCCACCACAAAGGCCCACATCCAAGGCACGTTCCGGGCCTTCGAGAGTGGCAGCCGGTCAATGAAGTCCTTGAGCATCGGAACGCTGACGCGGGCCTGGGCAATCAATGCCGAAGCGGCATCGAGTTCGGTCTGGGCCAAGGCGAAGCGCTCTTCAAATTCGCCGATCTGTTGGGTAGCCTGGCGCTCGGCCACCCCGTTGATTTCGTAACTTTCAAAAACGTAGATCGCAATGCCAAATGCGATGGACACGAGCAGGCCAGCCAATATGTGATATCTGACTTCAAGTAAGGCAGCCTTCACGTCCTGCAACCCCAAAACCACACAATAGGCAAATCTCTGCCGTCACCAATGCATGGGACCCATGCCGGGTTCCATCGGGATTGACGAATTTGCGTGGGGAACAAATAGGCCATCGCGGCGCTTTGGACCTTCAGCGCCATTGCGCGGCAACACCATCGGTAACGCCCTGATCGGATCATCATGAAGCCTCTGCCCCTCACACCCTACCGCGTCATCCCGGCCCCGGAAGACAATGGAGCGGTATTCGCCTCCCGGCTGATTATCTTCGTCGGGCTCTGCGCCATCCTCTACTTCGGCCGGGATATTTTCATTCCGATCGTTCTCGCCATTCTGCTTGCCGTGTTGCTGGCGCCAGCGGTGCGCGGCCTGCAGCGGCTGCGGGTGCCGCGGGCGATCGGCGTGCTGGTCGCGGTGACACTCACCGTCGTGCTGCTGGCGGGTACGGCCTTCCTGGTGGTACGCACCATGACAAATCTCGCGGCAAATCTGCCGTCCTATGAAGCCAATCTCCGGGAGAAGGCCCGGAGCTTGAAATTCGCAACCGCGGGGGGCGGCACCATCGAAAAAGCGGCGGAAATGTTGAAAGACCTGCAGAAGGAAATGGAACAGCCCGCCGCCAGCACGCCAAATTCACGCCCCGAGGCCGTGCCCATTCCTGTGGAGATCCGCGATACCACTTACGGACCCCTTCAGCCAATCGTCAACATGGCCGGCGTCGTGGCCCATCCATTGGTGCAACTCAGCATCGTGATCCTGATGCTGATTTTCATTCTATTCAACCGCGAGGATCTGCGCAACCGGCTCATCCGGCTGGCGGGCACCGACGACATTCACCGGACCACGCTGGCCCTTGACGAGGCGGGCAGCCGCCTCAGCCGTCTGTTCCTCGGACAGTTCGTGATCAATCTCAGCACTGGCGTCTTTATCGGCGGAGCGCTGTTCCTTCTTGGGATCCCCGGCGCGCTGCTCTGGGGGCTGCTTACAGTTGTGCTCCGTTTCATCCCCTTCATCGGCACGATCATGGGTTCGGTATTCCCCATCATCATCGCGCTCGCCGTGGGCGACGGCTGGATACTGCCGCTCGCCGTCGCGGCAACGGTGCTGGGCGCCGAACTGATCGCCGGACAGGTTCTCGAGCCGATCTTTCTCGGACGCATGACGGGCGTTTCCTCCACCGCCATCATCGTCGCGGCGGCCTTCTGGACAATGCTCTGGGGACCGGTGGGCCTCATCCTCGCGACACCGATCACGGTCGGCATGCTGGTGGTCGGCCGCCATATCGAGGCTCTGAAATTTCTCGATATCATGCTCGGTACCGAAACCGTTCTTAGTCCGGATCACGCCTTCTATCAGCGCATGCTGGCCGGCGATCTTGTCGAGGCCGTCGATTCCGCCGCCGATTTCAATACCGCCGCCGAGTTGCAGACCTATCTCGAGACCGTGGCGGTTCCGGCCCTTTACATGGCACAGGCCGACCTGGCACGCGGGTCTCTCACGAAAGACAAGGCAAGCGAGGTGGCCACCACCTTCTCGGATGCGCTCGAGGACATCTGGACCGATGCCGGCGTGGCCGCGGTTGAGACGGACGATCCTCCCATCATCATTGTCGCGCAGCATGGAGTTTTGAACTTCGCAGCCGCCATCGCCTTCTCGGCACTGCTCCGGCTGAAGGGCATTCCGCACCGCATGCTGCCTCAGGATGCCGTGTCGCCCGACCGGTTTCCGGATATCGATCCCTCGGGGCTCAAGTACTTGTGTATCATAAGCCTGCGTGAACCCAGCCAGGGCCAGATGAAATATGTGAGCCGCAGGATTGCCTCCCATGCTGGGACGGCCCGCCTGTTGAATGTCGCATGGTCGGCGACGGCGGAGCGTTCGGATGTCGTCAATGCCCATAGCGCGATTGGACTGCTGGCTTTGGCGGCGGTCCGGACTGATGAAATGGCGGCGGCGTGACTTCCGGAACCGGACGGCTCCTGCAACGTTTATCAAGCATGCCCAAAGCGCGGCATCGCGTGGCGGCATATATCTTCAACAAGACATGGAGTGATGTCATGAACTGGGATCGTATCGAAGGCAATTGGAAGGAATTCCGCGGCAAGGCAAAGGGCGCGTGGGGCAAGCTCACGGACGATGATCTCGACGTCATCGAGGGCCGCCGCGACGAACTCGAAGGCCGCCTGCAGGCCCAGTACGGCTATGCCAAGGACCGCGCCAAGACCGAGGTCGACAAGTGGATCAGCGGCCTTTGAACGCGACTTGCGAGGCCGCTTCGGCGGCCTCCTTCCTCCGAACGAACACGGGAGCCATGGCGATGAAGCAGCAGAAGATTCAGACCGCGAAGGAAAATCCGACGAAGGTTTTCGACGCACCCAAAGAGGTCGTTGCCGCTGACATACCGCACGCGGCAAAGACTGAAATTCTCAAGAACTGGGAAGATGAAGCCCATCAGCTCCAGGCCGCGGCGGATGAAAACATGACCGGCGGTGAACCGTCCCGGATCGACGAGGTTCGCCAGGCCATCGACAAGCTGGAGAAGCAGCGCAAAGCCCCGTGACATGGAACTTGCATGACTCTGCCGCGTTGTCTCACCAGAGATCAGCAGAGGGAGTTGAACATGAAGTTTCTCCAGGTTGTTTTCCTTGCGTTTTGGCAATTGACCGCAATTCCGTTCGTCGGCGTGTTCACCGCCTATGCCTTGAAACCGCATGAGACCCAATCCTACGCGACGAACATGACCGTTGCTTACAAGACATCCGTCGAGTGAGGTGGAGGCATCCGCCGCGATACCATCGGCAGTTGCCTTTGAATTTTCAGGAATTTCCCCCGCCCGTCATGCCCGGACTTGTTCCGGGCATTTTCTTCTATGCGGCAGGGCGCACAGCGCGGAGAAGTTGGCCCATGACGGACTGAGGGCAGGCGCACATGAAGAAGGCCGGCATTCAACCGGCCTTCTGATTCTTTTTTTTACCCCCGCGGCTTCAGGCCCGGCGCATCAGACTGACGGCGAAGGAGATGACGGCAATGACGATGGCGACCCAGAATATGAGCTTGGCACCCTCCATCGCGGTTCCGGCGATGCCCCCAAATCCGAGAAATGCCGCAACGATGGCGACCACGAGAAAGATGATGGCCCAATGAAGCAGGTTGGAAAAATTCATGTCAGCGCTCCTGTGCTTTTGCTGGATGAGTGTCACCCATTGGCCACCAATGCGCTGATGGTAAATTGGTTCCCCGGCGACGGGATCAAGTGTCAGAGCTGGCGCGAAGCGGGAATGTCCTGTGTATCGGCGCTGCGACCGAGTTCGGCGGGGCCGGCTATCTGGAGCAGCGTACTTAGTCTGACCCGGGCGCGGTTGACGCGGCTCTTGATGGTGCCGACCGCCACGCCGCAAACGGCCGCCGCTTCCTCGTATGAAAGATCCGATGCCGCGACGAGCAGCAAGGCCTCGCGCTGATCCACGGGGAGCAGGGCGAGGGCGGCCTGCGTGTCGATCATGTCCATGTGTCCGTGCTGTTCCGGATGGACGGCCACCGATCCGGCGATCAGTCCGTCCGCATCCTCGACTTCGCGGCGGCGCTTGCGGAACACCGAATAGAATTCATTGCGCAGGATGGTGAAGAGCCAGGCCCGCATATTCGTGCCGGCCGCAAAGCGCGTGCGGTTGGCCCAGGCCTTGAGGACGGTTTCCTGCACCAGGTCATCGGCGCTGTCGACCTTGCCGACGAGGGAGATGGCAAAGGCCCGCAATGAAGGCAAATGCCCCATCATGTCGCGCTTGAAGTCACGATCGGACATCTGCGGACCGGGATTGATCGCGGGTGTGGCGATGACGTCATGCGCCACGTTCATTTTTCCTCGTTATCGAGCTTGTCGAGAAGCTCGATAAACCGGTCAGGAACGTCCTGACTCGCAATATCATCGTAGTAAGCCTTGAGCTTTCCCGCCACGGCCTTGCTCACCAAGGCATTGTTCCTCTTGGTCAAGACAGTCGAGGGCCGCTTGGTTTCACGTTCGGTCATCATCATTGTTTTCTGCCGGCCATGAGCCAGCCCGCTTCCTTTATATACACATGTCACATAATTCGGCGCTCGAAAGATTGTTCCAAAACAGCTAAAATTTTTTTGGAACAAAGTGCTCAAGTGCGCATTGTGATCCTATTGGGAACTTAAGGGAGGGCTTGGGTTCAAACGCCTAAGCCACTGATATAATGAAGTTATCCGAACAAATTGCCGTGCATCTTCCCTATCTCCGCCGTTTCGCGCGGGCCCTCAGCGGCTCGCAGCAAAGTGGCGACGCCTATGTTGCCGCCTTGCTTGAGGGGATCGCCGCCGATTCCACATCCGTCAAGGATGGGCGCGATCTCCGAATCGCGCTCTATCACGGGCTCTGCAAGATGTGGAGTTCGCTTTCGATCAACGAGCCGCCCGACGGCAGTCAGCCGAAATGGGAAGCGACCGTGCAGGGCAGGCTGGCGCATATGTCGGGCCGGGCCAGGCAAGTCTACCTGCTTGGCGCCATCGAGGGATTCGACCCTCCGGATATCGCCGAGATCCAGGGTATCGGTGTCGACGACGTGTTGAAACTGCATCAGTCCGCGACGCAACAAATCTCCGAGATGATTGCCAGCGACGTTCTCATCATCGAGGACGAACCGCTCATCGCCATGGATATCGAGGACATGGTCAGTTCCATGGGCCACCGGGTGCTTGGCGTGGCGCGCACCCGCGGCGAAGCCGTCGAGATGGCAAAGGAGCGTAAACCGCAGATCGTGCTGTCTGATATTCAGTTGGCGGACGGCAGTTCCGGCATCGATGCCGTCAATGACATTCTCAAGGACTTCGACGTTCCGGTGATCTTTATCACCGCCTTCCCGGAACGCCTGTTGACGGGTCAGCGCCCGGAACCGGCCTTTCTGATCACCAAGCCGTTTTCGCCGGAGATGGTGAAGGGCGTCATGTCGCAGGCTTTGTTCTTCGAGGTGAATTCGCGCCACGCGGCCTAACGGCGTGCGAGCGCGCTATCGAGGGCACCGGCAATGGCCGCGGTGTCGAATGGCACGGTAACGGCAATCTGCCCGGCGGGAGCGGCGGGCCCGCGGAACAGCGAAGTGCCGCTTTCAACCAGGATGATTGGAATTCCAATCCGTTGCAATTCGGCAAGCAGCGTCTGACCATTCGCGGCGCGTTCCCCGATCCCCAGGATCGCCACATCAAAGCCGTGGCCGCGCAAGGCCGCCAAGGCTTGTGTTGGCGAGGATGTGGCGCGGATAGTGCCGGCACCCAGATCCCGCAAGGTGTCTTCGACGTCGAGAAGAACGACGGCACTTTCGATCACGACGGCGATCCTGAGGTTGGCATAGGCGGCGGTCTGCATCATGGGTGCGGCCGGCGGTGCCGACTGGTGCGGTACAGACAGTATGGCGGCATCTCCCTTTTCATCACGTTGCAAGACAGCAACCGAAGCGGCATTGGAACCTCCGGCGTCGCGCGGCGTTGTTTGGTTGGCCGCCCATCGAATCGCGGCGCAGAGGGGCGGTTCCGGATGCGCAATGCGTCGACTCCTGTCTTTCAGCTTCCGCAGCCGAAGTGGACAAACCGCCATCAATTCCATCCATGTGCAGTTTGGCACACATCGGCATGGCGCGTATGCGCATAAGTGAACACAGATCGGAGGCCAAAATTGGCCGGTGAGTGGAAGTCCAACAATCTGCTGTGTCATCTCCGTCCGGGCGACCTGCAACTGGTCGTTCCGCATCTGCGGCCGCTCCACACCGCGGCGAACAGCATTCTCTTCGATCATGGGCAAGATGTGCAGACCGTCTATTTTCCCTGTGGCAATACGCTGACGTCCTTCGTGATTGCGATGGAAGACGGCGTGGCGGTGGAGACAATGATGGTGGGACGCGAAGGCGCGGTCGGCGGCATCGTCAGCCAGGGAAAATTGCCGGCCTTCTCGCGGACCATGGTGCAGTCGGGCGGCGGCTTCGTCACCTTGCCCGTCGCAGCGCTCGACCAGGCCAAGCAGCGTTCGCGCTCGCTCGACAATCTGTTCGCCCGCTACGCCGATTGCATGCTGGCGCAGATCTTTCAGAGCACGGCCTGCAATGCCGCGCATAACATCGAGCAGCGGACAGCGAAATGGATCATCGCCGCGATGGACCGCACCTCGTCGGACCAAGTGCCACTCACCCAGGACCGCCTGTCCTCGATGCTGGGCGTGGGCCGCAGTTATGTCAGCCGCGTGGTCGGCAGGCTGAAGGCCGAGGGCATCCTAAGTGTCCGCCGCGGCCACATTCACGTGCATGACCAGGCCCGGCTTGCGGCAAAGTCTTGCGCCTGCAACGATGCCGTGAAGCTCCACTTCGAAACGGTCCTGAAGGGCGTGTATCCGGATGCGGACCAAGCTCAGGAAGACCTGTGGCCCCCGGCCGCTGCATCAGGACGCTGAGAAACGCAATGTGGTGGCCATCCTGTCATCCTCGAAAGTCCTGTCGACCGTTCCGCCCACACTGTTGATCAGGCGGTCGATGAGTTCGCTGCCGAACCCTTTGCGTTCGGCATCCTGCAAATCCGCGATGGCGCTCTCCGACCAGATGACCGTAACGGTTCCGGACCCGTCGGCGGAACTGGAAATTTTCACCTGACCGCCGGCGTTGAGGAGTGCGCCATACTTGGCGGCATTGGTGGCAAGTTCATGAAAGATGAGGCTCAGGATCTGTACGATCCGGATATCGAGAACGGGTGACTGTCCCGCGATGGTGATCCGGCTGGCGTGGGATTCCAGGAAGGGCTCGAGGATTTGCCGCGCGACCGATTGAACCGTCGCGTCGGCGGCCTGGTCGAGCCGCCACAGGGCCGATTGCGACCGCCCCAGTGCCATGATGCGGGCACTGACATCCTCGGCCAATTCGCCTGGCGTATCCGCATAGCGTGCTGAAAGTTTCACCAGCGACGACATCACCGAGAACAGGTTCTTGATGCGGTGATCGAGTTCCTTGATCAGGATTTCCTGGAATTCCATCAACTCTTCCCTGGCCTTGTTGGCCCGGTCCGAATCGACAATCGCTCCGATCGCTACATAGGTCAGCAGGATGTCGGCGATGACGACGGCGAGATAAAGCCCAAGCGCCAGCCCGACGCTGGCGTTAAGGGCGAAAGAGTGGAACGGCGGAATGAAATAATACCAGCTCAACAGCATTCCGGTGACGCTGGCCAGGATGGCTGGCCAGGGACCGAGGCAGAAGGCCGCGATGATCACCGCGGGAAAGAATGTCAGGAAAGGGAGACCGGGCGGTAGCATGGCGTCAAACGACCAGCGGATGAAATGCGCGCATGCGACGATCGCAATGCTGGTCAGATATGACAGGACGAGGCGCCCGTCGAATGGCCCCACGCCATGATGCAGGTAGGATGGCAGCCTGCGAATCCAATCACGCGAAAACATAAATTTAATCCCACGTGAATCCGGGCTCTGGGGCCGAACGCGCCTATGCCTTTCCGAAGGCCTTCAGTTGAATGGTTTTTGCGGGGCCGTCAAGCACCGGGGCCGGGCGGTCTTCCGCCCGGCCGGAACCAAATGCCCGCCAAAGCGTTCTCAAACTAACGAAACCCAACCGGAGGACTTCACCATGAAATCGGCACTCTTTGCTCTCGCACTCTCAATTCCCTTGGCGCTAACCCTCACACCGCCGGCGGCCGAAGCCGGCGTCACGGTGCGCGTTTTCTTCGGCCAGCCGTTCTATGCCACGCGATTGGGCCCCGACTATGTCTATCGCCCCGGCCTGGGCTGGCACCGCCGGGGTGCTGCCATCCGCGACAAGCTGAGCTGCGGTGAAGCAAGAAACTTGGCGCGCCAACGGGGATACAACATTGTGTCGACGCGTGAATGCAATGGCGCGACCTATACGTTCCGCGCGAAATACAAAGGCCAGTCCCGGCTGATCTACGTGAACGCGCGCACCGGCGGCGTCTGGCGCGGATAGCACTGCTCGCGGGGGCGTGGCCTCTTGCTCATGGGGCCCGCCCCGCTTCCGGTTTCATTGACATCGATTGGAGGACATCATCATGCGCGGTATCCTGCTTTGGCTGATCGGACTTCCGATCCCTATCATCATCCTGCTCTATCTCTTCAACGTTCTATGATCGTGGCTTGGGTGGCGGCAGGCTAGCCAGGGTGCGGTTCACCGGAACATTGGCACGTCTGCCGCGTTCTCTTGCAATATTGCAAGAACACAGCGGGATGGGTCCGAATGACACTAGCTCTGGGCAATCTCGCCGCGCCGGACTCATCTGCTGAGGACAACCGCATCTGGTTGGACGATCACCCGATCCGCAGCGAGATTTTTGGCGAGGACAGGCTTCGCGAACATGCCGTCAGCCTGGCCAAGAGCCATCATGCCGCCGGGCGCGGCGCGTCGCATGTTTCGGTTCTGAGGCGCATCCGCGGCAATCACGGCATCCTCAAACAAGCCACCCAAACGCTCCTCGAAACGGTCTCGGCGGGCGGCGTCATCACGCCCGCGGCGGAGTGGCTGGTCGACAATTCCTACACGGCCGAACAACATATCCAGCAGGTGATCGAAGACTTGCCCTCGGGCTATTACCGGCAATTGCCGAAACTGGCGGACGGGCATCTTAAATCGCATCCGCGCGTGATGGCGATCGCCTGGGCCTATGTCGCGCACACGGATTCCCGATTCGACGAAGACACGCTGGCCGAATTCGTGAATGCCTACCAGAGTGTGACACCGCTCAGCATCGGCGAAATCTGGGCCCTGGCCATTCATCTCCGCATCTTGCTGATCGAGAACGCCAAGCGCGTGGCGGTGCGAACCGTCATCTCGCGCGATGCGCGCAACGAGGCCGATGCCCTGGCCGAAAGTCTGACGCCGCATGCGGCGCCGCTCAACGATATCGAACGGGTCATGGGCGGCCTGGCGGATCACGCCAAGCTGTCGTTCATCGTGCATCTCATGAAGCGTGCCCGTGGCCAGCGCGATATGGATGCGGCCACGGTGACGCGGCTGCACGATATGATCGTCGTCATCGGTCAGGATGCCGAGGGTGCGGCGCATGAGGAGCACGCGCGCCAGACCGCCAACAACGTGACCATGCAGAATATCTTCACCAGCCTGAAGCGCATCGGCGAGCAGGATTGGGAGAGTTGGTTCGAACGGGTCAACCTGGCCGACAAGAGATTGGCCCAAACGCCGATCTACCCCGGGCTCGACAGCGCCAGCCGGACCGTATACCGCAGCGCCGTCGAGGATCTGGCGAGGCATTCGAGCTTTTCGGAAGAGGCGGTCGCCATTCTGGCCGTCCGGGAGGCGGAGGGCGGCGATCCCGGCCAGGTCTTGCTCGGCGGCAAACGCCAGGCTCTCGAACGGCGAATTGCCTATCGTCCTCCGCTGGCGCGGCGTTTGCGCATGTGGGTCCGCCAGCTTGGCGCGCCTGGCTATATTCTTGCAATCGCGGCACTCAGTCTCGTCATCGTGCTGATCGGGCTGAGCGGGGCGCTGAGTTCGCCTGTCTCACTTGGCCTCGCGGCGATGCTGTCGTTGGTCCTGATCGCACCGGCCTTCGACGCGGCAATGGCGATGGTGAATTTTGCCGTGACGCAGTTGATGCGGCCCATGGTGCTGCCGGGGCTGTCCTTCGACGCCGGCATTCCGCCGGCCCATCGCACCATGATTGCCGTTCCGATCATGATCACCAGCCCCGAAGGTATCGTGGAGATGCTGCAGCGGCTGGAAGGCCACTACCTTTCAAATGACGATTCCGAATTGTTCTATGCGCTGATCAGCGACTGGAAGGACTCGGCCGTCGAGCGCTCCGCCGGGGACGACGCACTCCTCGCCTCGGCCGTCGCGGGCATCGCGCATCTCAATTACCGCCATGGCCACCAGCGCTTCATGCTCTTCCACCGGCCGCGCACATGGAATCCCAGCCAGAAGACCTGGATGGGCTGGGAGCGGAAGCGCGGCAAGCTGCACGACCTCAACCGCCTGTTGCGCGGCGGCCCCGGCACGGCCTTCGTGTCGATGCCCGAACGGCTGCCGGAGGACGTCAAATACGTCATCGTCCTGGATGCCGATACGCTCCTGCCGCGCGGCGCGGCGCGGCGCCTGGTGGGCAAGATGGCGCACCCTCTCAACCGCCCGTCATTCGATGCGCAATCGGGGCGCGTTACCAGCGGTTACGGCATTCTGCAGCCACGGGTGACGATCGCCCTTCCCGAACGCGGCCGCGGCTCGCTGTTCCAGCGCATCTTCGCGGGCCGGTCGGGCATCGACCCCTATGTCTTTGCGGCATCGGATGTCTATCAGGATCTGTTTGGCGAGGGTTCGTTCACCGGCAAGGGCATCTATGACATCGATGCCTTCGAGGCGGCCGTGGCGGGGCGCATCCCTGAAAATACACTGCTCAGCCACGATCTGTTCGAAGGCAATTTCGCCCGCGCCGGCCTGGTCAGCGATGTGCAGGTCGTCGAGGATTTCCCCGAGCGCTACCTGGCCGACATGGCGCGCCATCACCGCTGGGCGCGCGGCGACTGGCAATTGCTGCCCTGGATGTTTCCGCGCGCCAAAGGCCTTACCGGACTGGGCTTCTGGAAGATGTCCGACAATCTGCGGCGGACACTTACGCCTTCTCTCACGCTCGCGGCGCTGATTGCCGGCTGGGCGGTCCTGCCGGCACTGCCAGCACTTGCCTGGACGCTGTTTCTGCTCTTTCTCATTTTCGTGCCGAGCTTCCTGCCGATCTTCGCGGGCAGCAGCCTGCGCCGCGAGCCGATCACGGTCGAGAGCCAGCTCCTGACGATCCTCGACGATATCGTCAGTGCACTGAGGTTGACGGGGGCGCGGCTGGCGTTTCTCGGGCATCAGTCCTGGACGATGCTCGATGCCGTGGCGCGCACGCTGTACCGGCTCTCCTTCAGCAGGCGCAATCTCCTGGAGTGGACGGCGGCGGCCCAGATGCAATCCAGCCTCAAGCCGTCGCTGGCGGGCAGTTACTGGCTGATGGCGTCGAGCCCGGCAATCGGAATTGCCGTGCTGCTTGGCGCGCTCGTGCCGGACGCCCGGTTGAGCGGCGTGGCGCTGCCCTTCGGGCTGGCGTGGTGCCTGGCGCCGGCACTTGCCTATTTCATCAGCGCGCCACCCAGGGCGGCGCCGGAAACTGAACCGGACCGTGAAGCAGCAATTGCTTTGCGCGCCATCGCGCTCAGAACCTGGCGCTATTTCGATACCCATGTTGGGCCGGAAGACAATATGCTTCCGCCCGATAACTTTCAGGAAGACCCACTGCCTCAAACCGGGCACCGGACATCGCCGACCAATATCGGGCTTTATCTCCTCTCGGCGGTGAGCGCCCGCGACCTGGGGTGGATCGGCACCGATGAAGCCGCCGCACGGATTGCCGCGGCGCTGACCACGCTGGACAGGTTGGAGACCTACCGCGGCCACCTGTTCAATTGGTACGACACGCGCACGCTAGCACCCCTCGAGCCGCGCTATGTCTCGACGGTGGACAGTGGCAATCTGGCGGGCCATCTGATCGCCGTGGCCAATGCCTGCGGCACCTGGCAAAGCCCCGGGGCCTTCGACACGGCGCGGCTCGACGGCCTCGCCGACATTGTGCATGTGATCAAGAGCCTTTCCGCCGAAACGTCCCGGACGCAGCGTGTCGCGCCGGAAGCGGTGCTGCGGTCTGGCACGCTTCTCGACGCACTTGCCGGCGCGACCGGCGCGTTGAAGAAGACAGCCGATCTGCTCGGGGACGGCCTGGCCAACCTCGACGTCCAGGTCAGCGCGGCCGAGCACTCGTTGCACAGCCTGTGGGACGGCCACTCGTTCGAGAGCGCCGAGGACGGACTCTATTGGCTGGGCAAACTGCGCGGCGCATTTGAAGCCATGCGGCGCGAGGCCACCAGCGATGCGGAGCGGCAGGCCACCCTCACGGACATGCTGGCGCGCCTCGCCACGAAATGCCGCCGCATGGCCTATGGGATGGACTTCAAGTTCCTGATGAACCCGCAGCGCCATCTCCTGTCCATCGGCTATCGCATGGGCGACGAGTCGCTTGATCAGAGCTGCTATGACCTGCTCGCCTCGGAGGCGTCGCTGACCAGCTTCTTCGCCATCGCCAAGGCGGATGTTGAAGAAAAGCATTGGGTCAGGCTTGGGCGTCCCGTGGTGGCGGTCGGGCGCGCCGCGTGCCTGGTGTCCTGGTCGGGGTCGATGTTCGAATATCTGATGCCGCTGCTGCTCATGCGCAGCCCGGACGGCACGCTGTAT
>JANPCA010000584.1:0-3842 GCA_031430715.1 Hyphomicrobiales bacterium
AAACACTGACCAGCGAAATCGCCGCCTGGCAGGAAAACCGCAACAAATATTATGCAAAAGCCGATTGGCAATTCACAACTGCCGACGCCCGCGTTAAACTCAAAAGACTGTACCCGCAGTTTCTATGACTCGCGGCACTAGTCGCGTCTGCGGCGCATTGCGTGACGCAGCGCCGCACCTCCACCGGGACTTCGCCAAGAGCCATCGTCGCAACCGCCACTAAAATGACAAGTGTTATAACGGCATGTTTCATCTGCCCGTCCCGCCTGCAATCAGCAAGGCCTAACCAGAGCCGGAATATCTGTCAATCGGCCCGCCAGCCGCTAAGCCTCCACCACCCGCACCACCTTGAAGGTGCGCAAGCCCTCCTCCTCGCGGATCGAGACATATTCGCCGGGCTTGAACTCGTGGTCGCCGAAGCGGTAGCCGCTTTCGTCATCCTCCTCATCGGAATGAATGTCGTAATGAAAGGCCCAGGAGCCGCCCGGCTTGCGGATCAGGTGCCCGAGATCGTCCGCCTCGCCCGGCCGGAAGCGCCGGACGCGGCAATTGGCGCGGCGCTTGTGCCATTCGGCGGCGTCGATCCGGCCATTGCCATCAAGCGGGGCGCCGAATTCATAGCCGATAGCGGGGGCGCCATCCGGGTGATCGTGATCGCGCGCCAGTTCCAATCTGATTTTCTTCAGCATGGCCGCCAACCTCAATGCGACATCAGCACGGGCTTGGTCATGCGCGTCAGCACGAAACGCGTGGCGCCGCCGAAGATGAACTCGGCGAGGCGCGAATGGCCATAGGCGCCCATGACGATGAGCCCCGCGCCGCAATCCTCGGCGCAGCGCATCAGCGCCTGGCCCTCGTCCATGCCATTGGTGGGATAACCTTGGGCCTCGGCCTTCACGCCATGACGCGCCAGTCCCTCGGCCAGGTCGGCGCCCGGAACGCTGCCGCGCAAGTCCGGATCTTTTTGCGGGTCGACCCGCACGATATGCACCTTGTCCGCCGCCTTCAGCAGCGGCAGGGCATCGAAGGCGGCCCGCGCGGCCTCACGCCCGCCATCCCATCCGATGACGATTTCGCCGGTGGACAGAACCGCATCGCCCTTGAAGGGCAGCACGATCACCGGGCGCCCCGCCGACATCACCACCTGCTCGACGAAATCGCGTTCGACCCCGGTGATCTCATCCGGATTGGTGGCTGACAGAAGAACCAGGTCACAACTGCGGCCCTGGGCGATCACTTCGTCGGCGATCACCGGCGTGTGCGCATCGATCTGATGGAAGTCGAAGGAAAAGCCCTCGCGCCGCATCACCTCCTCGAAGCCGAGCTTTACCTTAGCGGCATTGTCCTTGAAATAGCTGCGGTTGCCCTCGAACACCTGTGGCGCCGCCTCGAAACCGACCGACGGATAGACCTGCACCGCCGGAACCACATAGAGGCCGGAGATATGGGCGCCCGTTTGCCGCGCCAGTGCCGCCGCCGCCGCCGTCAATTCGGGCAGCCGCGCCACTTCGTTGAGGGACACCAGGATTGTCTTGTAGCTCATCGCTTCATCCTCCTTGGACTAGCCGTCAGAATGGGGAAGAAGCAGGCGGAGTTCCTTGACCCCGGTCAATGCCTGCCGCCATCCTGTCCGGCAAACTGCGTCAGGCGCTGCAGATCGGGAACCGTGATCAGGCGGTTGGAATTGAACCGGATGACATTGCTGGTCTTGAGCCTGGTCAATTGCCTGCTCACCGTTTCGATGGTGAGGCCCAGATAGTCGGCGATATCGGACCGGGTCAGCGGCAATTCGAATGCCGCCACATTGGCAGCGCCCGTGTGCTGGCAGCCGGTCATCAGCGCATGCCGGGCCAGCATGAGCAGGAAGCTCGCCACCTTCTCCTCCGCCGTCTTGCGCCCGAGCAGCAGCATCCAGTCGCGCGCCGCGTCGAGTTCGTCCAGCGTATCCTTGAAGAGCCGCTGCTGCAGGCCCGGATATTCCCCCACCAGCCGTTCGAAGGCGGCGTGGGGGAAGGTACAGATTTCGACCTCGGTCACCGCCTCCGCCGTATAGGGATTGCTCTTGCTATAGGCGCGGCCAAGGAAATCCGGCGCGAACAGCAACCCGACGATCTGCTGGCGGCCGTCCGGCAACGTCTTGGTGAGCTTGACCGCGCCCGAGATAATGTTGGCGAAGAAGTCGACCGGCTCCTCGTCGGAGATGATCGTCCGGCCAGCTGGAAATTTCTTGCGGTGGGCGAGCAAGGCGAGCTTCTTGATCTGCACCTCGTCCATGGCACCACACACCGCCTGATGCCGCACCGGACAATGTTCGCACCGTTGCAGGACATCTGACAGGCCGTTGGGTGTTGATCCATGCATGGTGCCATTCTCCTCCAATTTCCCACCCACGGCAACACATAGTGTGGCCCGCGTGAAGCCCGCCCTCGCCGGATTTTCCAGCCCTCCGGAAGCCGATGCTACTCCGCCGCCTTCAGCGCCATCGGGTTGTTGGGATGCGTGGTCCAATTGGCATAGTCCGGACTGATCGGCTTGGCCGTGCGCGGATCGGTGCCCGATGTCAGGCGCTCCATGGTGATGCAATCCTGCACCGGGCAGACCTCGACGCATAAGTTACACGCCACGCATTCGTCATCCATGACCTCGAAGTGGCGCTTGCCGTCCTTCTCCTTCATGATCGCCTGGTGCGAGGTGTCCTCGCAGGCCGCGTAGCAGCGCCCGCACTTGATGCACAGATCCTGGTCGATCCTGGCCTTGGTGACATAGTTGAGGTTGAGATATTGCCAGTCGGTGACGTTTGGCACCGCCAGCCCGCGGAAGTCTTCGATGGTTGCGTAACCCTTCTCGTCCATCCAGCGCGCCAGGCCCGATTTCATCTCCTCGACGATGCGGAAGCCATAGGTCATGGCCGCGGTGCAGACCTGCACCGTGCCGCAGGACAGCGCCATGAACTCGGCAGCATCGCGCCAGGTGGTGATGCCGCCGATCCCTGAGATCGGCAACCCGCGGGTTGCCTTGTCGCGGGCGATTTCCGACACCATGCTGAGCGCTATGGGCTTGACGGCTGGCCCGCAATAGCCGCCGTGGCTGCCCTTGCCGTCGATGGTCGGCTCGGGCGCGAAAGTGTCGAGGTTGATCGAGGTGATGGAATTGATGGTGTTGATCAGCGACACCGCGTCCGCCCCGCCGCGCATCGCCGCCTGGGCCGGTTTGCGGATGTCGGCGATATTGGGTGTCAGCTTGACGATCACCGGCATCGCTGAGTGCTGCTTGCACCAGCGCGCCACCATTTCGATATATTCCGGCACTTGGCCGACGGCGGCCCCCATGCCGCGCTCGCTCATGCCATGCGGGCAGCCGAAATTGAGCTCAACCGCATCGGCCTCCGTTTCCTCGACACGCTTCAGGATTTTTTTCCAGGGTTCTTCCTCGCAAGGCACCATCAGCGACACCACCATGGCCCGGTCCGGCCAGCCGCGTTTCACCTTCTTGATCTCTTGTAAGTTAATCTCCAAATCGCGGTCGGTGATGAGTTCGATATTGTTGAGGCCGAGCAGTCTCCGGTCGGCCCCATGGATGGCGCCATAGCGCGGGCCGTTGACATTGACGACGGGCGGCCCCGCCTCGCCAAGCGTCTTCCACACCACCCCGCCCCAGCCCGCCTTGAAGGCCCGCACCACGTTATATTCCTTATCCGTCGGCGGTGCGGAAGCCAGCCAGAACGGGTTGGGCGATTTCACACCGGCGAAAGTCGAACGAAGGTCAGCCATGTTGTTCTCCTACTTTTACTTCCCCCTCTCCCCCACGCATGTGGGGGAGAGGGTTGGGGTGAGGGGGTGGTG
>JANPCA010000585.1:0-2198 GCA_031430715.1 Hyphomicrobiales bacterium
GTATGCTGGGCACGCGTCAGGGCACTGGTGTAAGCAATATCGAACTGGAAGCCCTTGGCCTTGAGTTTCTTGCCAGCGGCATGGGCTTCGGCAACACCTTGGGCCGTCAGGTCCGGGTCTTTCCAGCCGGTGAACAGGTTCTTGAGGTTCCATTCGCTCTGTCCATGGCGGACGAGCACAAGCAGCCGTTCCATGTTCACTCCAGTCCCAAGACATCGGTCATCGTGTAAAGCCCGGGCTTCTGGTCGAATCCCCACAGTGCGGCACGCACGGCACCACGGGCGAAAATGTCGCGGCTTTCGGCCCTGTGGCTGAATTCGATACGCTCCGAGGGACCGGCAAACATCACCGTGTGATCGCCCACCACGGAGCCGCCGCGCAGCGTGGCAAAGCCGATGTCTCCGATCGTCCGCGCGCCCGTGTGGCCATCGCGCGAGCGCACCGAATGTTGCCTCAGATCGATAGCGCGCCCTTGTGCCGCTGCTTCGCCAAGCAGCAGCGCCGTGCCCGAAGGCGCGTCGATCTTGTGCTTGTGGTGCATTTCGAGCACTTCGATGTCGAAATCCTCTCCGAGCACGGCAGCGGCCTTGCGCACCAGGGCGGCCAGAAGATTGATACCCAGACTCATGTTGCCGGACTTGACGATCCGGGCATGGCGCGCCGCCGCCTTGATCCGGTCATTGCCGTCTTCGCTAATGCCGGTGGTGCCGATCACATGCACGATGCGGGCCTGGGCGGATAACTCGGCCAGCGCCAGGGTGGCGGCGGGAACGGTGAAGTCGAGCAACCCGTCGATGCGGGTGAAAAGTTCCAGCGGATCGCCGCTGATCGCCACATCGAGCCGCCCGATCCCGGCCAATTCGCCCATGTCGGCCCCCACATGGACGGAGCCTTGGGGCTCGATGCCGCCCGCCACTTCAGCGCCGGGCGTCTCGTGGATGATGCGCGTCAGCACCCGGCCCATGCGGCCCGCGGCCCCTGCGATGGCAAGTTTCATCAGAAAATCCTTTCGTGAAAATCGGTCATAGCAATGGCGGCTGGCGATGAAAAGCGCCTTGATCTTGCCACCGCGAACATCCACGACGGCAGGATGATACGACATGGTTTGCGCTGGCTCGGCCGCTTTTTCGCCGTTGCCGTCATTTTGCCGATCGGCATCGGCACGGCACTTGGACTGGCCAAGGGGTGGCCCGGGGATTGGCGGAGCGCCAGTTGGGAATCATCCGGCCTGCTGGCCCAGGCGGCCTCCGTTCCGGAAGCCCGGGTCTATGTCCTGGCGGCCCGCACCGGACAATGGAAGTCGATCTTCGCCGAACACATGTCGATCGTGTTCAAGCCCGAAGGCGCCCGGCACTGGACCCGTTACGACGTCGTCGGCTGGGGCAATCCGGTGCGCCGCGACGCCTTCGCGCCCGATGCGATCTGGTATGGCAACCGCCCCTATGTGGTGGCCGCCTTCAGCGGCGCTGCCGCGGCCGAACTCATCCCCCGCATCGAGGACAGCATCGCGCGCTATCCCAACAGCCGGCGCGGCAGCTATCAGGTCTGGCCTGGACCCAATTCCAACAGTTTCGTGGCCTGGGTCATGCGCCACACGGACGGTTTTTCAGCCGAGCTTCCGCCCATGGCGGTGGGCAAGGACTATCTCGGCGGCGGACTTTACTTTGGCAGTGCGGCCAGCGGCACCGGCGTCATGATTTCCGCCTGGGGCCTCCTGGGCTTCACGGCGGCACTCGACGAAGGCTTTGAACTCAATCTGCTGGGCACCACCATCGGCATCGACCCCGGCGATCTTGCGATCAAGCTGCCGTCTCTGGGCAAGCTGAGCCTGTTCGATTTGGTAGGGTGAGGTTTGCAGTGGAGTTGTCACTGCAACCGGGAAGCGCTCTAGGCACCCTCGACCAGCACGATTTCGGCGATACCCGCCCCGGCGCGCTTGGCTTTGGCGGCCTGATATTCCGCTGAATTGTAGCAGTCGATGGCCGCCTGGAGGGATGGGAATTCAATCACCACGTTGCGCGGCTTTGCTTCGCCTTCCATCTGCTGGAAAGCTCCGCCGCGTGCCAGGAATATGGCCCCATATTTCTTGAAGGCCTCTGGCGTCGCGGTCACGTAGTGCTTGTATTGTTCGGCGTCGGTGACGGCGACATGGGCAATCCAGTAAGCTTTGGGCAACGGCAGCTCCTTGGGCGTTTCGA
>JANPCA010000586.1:0-4796 GCA_031430715.1 Hyphomicrobiales bacterium
CCCGCCCCCCGTGCTTGCGGGGGGGGTGGGGGACGTCCTCGCGTCTGTGGTGGGGCCGGGGGAGGCGACGCGAGTCCGGTCGTCGGCAGCACTTGCTGCACCACCCCCTCCACCGCGGTTCCCGCGGTCCCCCTCCCCCAAGCTGCGCTTGGAGGAGGACAAGAAAGCACAAGCGAACGGATCAGTCGAATTTAGTATAAGGCGTAATTTATACCGGAGTTGGTATTACTTGTCCTTGTCGAACGGATTCTTCCCTCCGCGCAGGCTGAAGCGGATGGGCACACCCCACAGTTCGAAATCCTTGCGCAAGCCGTTCATCAGATAGCGCGTGTAGCTCTCCGGCATTTTCGACAGTTGATTGCCGAACACCGCAAACGTCGGCGGCCTGGCATTGGCCTGGGTCGCATAGCGGATCTTGATGCGGCGGCCGGAAGGTGCTGGCGGCGGATTGCGCGCGATCGCCGCTTCCAGCCAGCGGTTGAGCTGCGAGGTCGAAATGCGGCTGCCCCATTTTTCCATGGCGCCGAAGACCGCATCGAGCAATTTGTCGAGGCCCTTTTCCTGCTTGGCCGAAATCGTCACGACGGGAACACCGCGAATTTCCGGCAGCACGTCCTCGAGATCGCTTTGCACGTCCTTGAGCTTTTTCTGCTTGTCCTCGACCAGATCCCACTTGGACAGCGCCAGCACCACGGCGCGGCCTTCCTGGGCGACCAGATCGCACAGCGCCAGATCCTGGCGTTCGATGGGCAGCGAGGCATCGATCAGCACCACCACGCATTCGGCAAAGCGGATGGCGCGAAGAGCATCCGAAACCGCGAGCTTCTCGATCTTGCCCACGACGCGCGACTTGCGTCTTATGCCGGCCGTGTCCCACAGCCTGATCTTGTGGCCCTTCCATTCGAAATCAGTCGAGATGGCATCGCGCGTGATGCCGGCTTCCGGACCCGTCAACATGCGCTCTTCGCCGAGAATGGCGTTGACCAGCGTCGACTTGCCGGCGTTCGGCTGACCGATGATGGCAAGCCTGAGCGGGCCATCGCCCTGCTCTTCACCATCAGTCTTTTCGTTTTCCTCCGTATACGGAAGAAGCGCGTCATGGAGATAGTCGAGACCTTCGCCATGTTCGGCGGAAATCGGCAGCGGCGCGCCGAAGCCCAGTTCATAGCCTTCCAGCACGCCATCGTTCTGGCCTTTTCCCTCGGCCTTGTTGGCCACCAGAATGACCGGCTTGCCCTTGCGCCGCACCCGCTCGGCGAATTCGCGGTCGGTCGGTGTCACGCCAGCCCGCGCGTCGATGACGAAAAGCACCACGTCGGCATCGTCGATGGCGGTCTCGGCCTGGGCACTCATGCGCGCCTCGAGGCTGTCGCCCTTGATGTCGTCGAGACCCGCCGTATCGAAAACCCGGAAGCGTAAGGTCCCGAGCCGCGCCTCGCCCTCGCGGCGGTCGCGCGTCACACCCGGCTGATCGTCGACGAGCGCGATCTTGCGCCCCACGAGGCGATTGAAGAGCGTTGATTTTCCGACATTCGGGCGCCCCAGGATGGCGGCGGTGGCGGTCATTGCGGATCGCTGAAGGTATCGTCGCCGGGCGCCGGCTGGCAGTCCGGATCGTCAGGCTGGCAGGCCGGTGCCACTTCCACGGGAGCCGGTTCGATGGGCTGCGGCGCCTGGGCCGCCTCGGAATTCTCGGGAAATTGATTGCGGCCCGGAATGGCCTCTTCGCGCTGGCCGGGCAGCACCGTGTTGTCAGTCTGGCCGGTGATTTTGTCGATGGTGCTGCAGCCGCCGAGACCGGTCATGACGGCCGCGACAAGAATGGTCTTGCGCAGCCGTGTCATTTCTTGGCCAGCGCGGGGACCAGCAGGTCGTTCAATATCCGCGCCCGCTGGCGAATTCCCGGTGGTGTTTCGGGGTCGGCAAGCATGGCCTTGACCAGGCCGCTGGCGGCGGTCATGCCGCCCGCCCGCCAATGGGCCGCGGCCATGATTTCGCGGGCTTCGTGGCGCCACGGATTTCCGGCCGCGTCGAAACTCTTGAGCCGCGCCTCGAGATCGGCGGGCGTTGCGCTGTCGGCCAGGGCGATGGCGGCCCGCAAGCGCGCCAGATCGCGTAGCGCCTGGCTGGCGCTGGCGTCGGCCGCGATCGCGTCATAGATCGTAATGGCTTCGACCGGTTTCCCTTGGCTGGTGAGGACGCCAGCCTCGCTGAGCTTCGCCAGCGCGCCATAGCCCTGGTGGCCGATGCCGCCGAACTGCTTGAGCGCCGCGTCCGCCTTGCCAGTACCCGCCAGCTTGACGGCGGCGAAGAAGCTCTCGCCCGCCGCCTCCGCCTGTTTCACCTGCCAATATTGCCAGCCCTTGAAACCCGCCACCCCGGCGACCACCAGCAGGCAGGCGCCAATAATGGCGTTGCCATGGCGCGCCCATAATTTCTTGAACTGTTCCTGGCGGACTTCCTCGTCCACCTCGCGAAACAGGGATTCATCGCTCAAAGTCTCGTGCTCCCCGGGGTTTACCGCAATCGGTATGAGGAGCGGCCTAGATCAGCGGCTTGGCCAAATCAAGGCATTTCCGCCGTGGCTCCGCTCCCGGGCGAACCCGTGATAGGCGCCGCGGATGGCTTTCCAGCGCTGGTGACGCAACAGCATCAGCCACGCAGCACCAATCAGGGCCGAACCCGACAGAAAACCCAAGACTTCGATCAGCATGGAAATGAGCCCCGAATGGCATTCGCGATAAAGGGAATTAGGCGCCTGAAAGGTTAATGGAGGCTAAAGTGCCGGCGCCGCGGCCACCACCTCGAAGGCCGCGATCATGCCGCCATCGGCGCGCTCGGCCACGAGGCTCTGGATGGCCCAGGTGCCGGGATTGGCGGCCACCAAGGCGAGCCTCATGGTGGCGCCCGCCGCAACCACGGCCGTGTCCCGCCACAGGCCTGAAGGCTCGCCGGCCACCTCCTGCCAGACATGGCCATGGATATGCAAGGCTTGCGCAAAGGCGGTGCGGTTCTCGATCTCCAGCACGGCGGTTTCGTCCTTGGCCAGCGAAAACAACGGCTGCGCGGCAGGGCCCGCTACGCCGTTCAGCGCCCAGCCCTTGCCATTTTCGAGAAGGGCGCGGAGATCGCGTTCGGCGCCATCGAGCAGCGCCGATTTGAGTCCGCCCTTGATGCCACCCTCGATGCGGATGGCGATTATCCGCGCCTCGTTCAAGTCACCCAGTTCCGGCACCGGGTTTGGCGGCAGCGCGAAATTATCGGCAATGGCGGGAGGGCCACCCCGCCCCTCCGGGATGAGATAGGCGATCTCGACGATGTCCTCGAAAAGATCGAGCCCCACGCGGATATCGCCATCCTCGGGGCTCACCAGCAGATCGGCGCGCTGGCCGGGCGCCAGGAAGAGCGCCTTCCCGTCGAGCGGTGCCGGCGGCAGCGGCTGGCCGTCGCGGGCGATCAGCAACGGGTCGTGGCCCTTGAACAGCACGCCCATGCCGCGCACATTGGCCACGTTGACGAGGCGCAGGCGGGTGAATTGTCCGGGTTTCATCGCCAGGCGCGGGCGGTATTGATTGTTGACCGTGAACCAGTTGCCCAGCCGCCCCTCGCCCACCATGGTTTCGGTATCGCCGAAATCGCCCTCGATGGCACCGGAGTCATCGAGTTTCCAGTCATCGAGCACCAGCACCGCTTCAGCGATGCCCGGAATGGCCACCGACTCCTCGACGACCAACACCGCGCAGAGACCCATGTCACGGACCCTTGAGGCATCTGCCACCGGCCCGATCCAGAAGGTCCCGCCATCGGGCGGCGTGAACACGCAGTCGACCGCGTTAGCGGCGCCGGGTGGCACATTGAGGGTCATCAACTCCGATGGGCCGCGGACGCCAAAGAAATGCAGCCACAAGTCTTCTCCGAGATCGTTGATGAAACGCAGCTTCAGATCCTGGCCTTGCCGGCCCCGCAGGACAAGGGGCTGAGGCCCTTGGCCGAACAGCCAGGCATCGGTCTTGCCCGCGCCATCCTCGAGAAGTCCGAGCGTAACCTTGCCGGCGCGAACCTCGGTGAAGCCGTCGCCCGTCACCTGCGCGAAGGCCAGCCGCGGTGACAGCGCTAAACCAGCCGAGGCCCCCACGAATTGCCGCCTTGTGAATGCCATGGCCCATCTCAGATGATTCAGCTTCCGAGTTTGGTGTGAATCTGTGGCAGTAAGATGATTGGAAATCGCTCAATTTCAATTGCCTCCTCAAAAGGTTAAGTCTGCCCAGATAGCCGCATGGTGGAAGCAGCCTGTGAAAAGAACGGCATCCAAGCCCCGAACAGGACCACTCATAGTCGCTTTAGCCGCGTGATCTCTCTGTTATGGTCGGGCGGCATGACAGGAATGGCGGCCAATTACAGCCCAACAAGCTTCGCCGCTTTAGAAAGATCCGCAGCGAAGATGCCAGGTATCCCATCCACAGTTCGGTTGACTGTGAAGTCCTGTGTCCTCAGGAGGATGGACTTTCCAGAATACCGTAACCAGACAGAACCAAGATCGAGAAGCTTTCTATTTTTCATGAGATCATCGGCATCTGATACCAACGGCACTATGAACTGACTCGATTAATGGGATTCCCAAATCATCTGAACTCTGACTCTATGGGGCTGTAATTGAATGGAGGCCCCGATGTCCCGAGCAGTGAAGATCACGCGGCTGGATTTGCCGCCGGCGGAGCTGCGTCAGGCAGCGAGGAAAGAGAAGAACCCGCTGGTGGTGCGGCGCATTCTGGCGCTGGCCCTGGTGCTCGGCGGCG
>JANPCA010000587.1:0-1652 GCA_031430715.1 Hyphomicrobiales bacterium
GGAGGTGATGAAGTCTCTGGAAGATATTGGTGTTGCAACCGAATTTGTAACACTGCACGTTGGTGCAGGAACCTTTCTGCCGGTGAAGGCCGAGGATACCGCCGAACACAAGATGCACGCCGAATGGGGTGAGGTCTTGCCTGAAACAGCCGCCCGCCTGAGAGCCGCCCGTGCCGCCGGCGGCCGCATCGTCGCCGTCGGAACCACATCGCTGCGGCTCCTCGAAAGCTCCGGCCTCGAGGCTTTCTCGGGAACGACGCAAATCTTCATCACGCCGGGCTATCGCTTCCGCGCCGCCGATCTGCTCATCACCAATTTCCATCTGCCGAAGTCAACGCTGTTCATGCTGGTCTCGGCCTTCGCCGGGCTGGAGCGCTTGCGAGAAGCCTATGCCCATGCCATCGCGCGGAACTATCGCTTCTATTCCTATGGCGACGCGAGCCTGCTATTCCCCGCGCCATGACATCCGAATTTTCGTTTGATCTGCACGCGACCGACGGCTCGGCCCGCCTCGGCACCGTGAACACGCTTCACGGCGCCATCCGCACCCCGGCCTTCATGCCGGTTGGCACGGTCGGAACCGTGAAGGGCCTCTATCTCGATCAGGTCGCGGAAACCGGCGCCGACATCATTCTCGGCAATACCTATCACCTGATGCTCCGCCCCGGCGCCGAACAGGTGGCGAAGCTCGGCGGGTTGCACCAGTTCATCGGCTGGAAGCGGCCGATCCTCACGGACTCAGGCGGCTTCCAGATCATGTCGCTGTCCAAAATCCGCAAGATCACCGAACAGGGGGCTGTCTTCCAGTCGCACATCGACGGCAAACGCCATGAACTTAGCCCTGAGCGCGCCATGGATATCCAGCGCCTGCTTGGTTCCGACATCCAGATGCAACTCGACCAGTGCCTGGAGTTTCCGCACACCGAGAAGGATGCCGAGAAGGCCATGCAACTCAGCTTGCGCTGGGCCGAACGCTCGCGCGCCGCATTCGGCAAGCAGCCGGGCCGGGGCAATTTCGGCATCGTGCAGGGCGGCATCGACGAGCGGCTGCGCCAGATCAGCGCCCAGGGGCTGAAATCCATCGGCTTTGAAGGCTATGCCATCGGCGGGCTGGCGGTGGGCGAGGGCCAGGCGCTGATGCTGCAGACCATCGAACACACCGTTCCGCATCTGCCCGTGGACTGCCCACGCTATCTGATGGGGGTTGGCACCCCTGAGGACATTCTCGAATCGGTGGCGCGCGGCATCGACATGTTCGACTGCGTGTTGCCGACGAGATCGGGCCGCCATGGCCAGGCCTTCACCCGCTTTGGCAAGATCAACCTGCGCAATGCCAGGCATGCCGATGACCCGCGCCCGCTCGATCCTGAATCGCCATGCCCGGCGCTGTCGCAATACTCCCGCGCCTATCTGCATCACCTGATGCGCTCGGGCGAATTGCTCGGCATGATGCTGCTGTCCTGGGCCAACATCGCCTATTATCAGGCGCTGATGCAGGACATCCGGGCGGCCATTTCGGCGGGCCGTTTCGAGGAGTTCCGGCTTGCGACGAAGGAACAGTGGAAACGCGGTGACGTTGCTGCATAATCGGCTCTTGAATAAGGGAGGATCACACCGATGAAACTATCCGATGAAGTCATCATTCCGGTACC
>JANPCA010000588.1:0-9789 GCA_031430715.1 Hyphomicrobiales bacterium
AACTGCCTGGACCGCGCCCGGCCGCGGCCCGGCGTGCTGCGCGCCAGCACTGGAATTTCGAGCGGCGGCGGAAGCGATTATGCGACGGCCGATATCGTGCGCTGGAATGGCGGCGGCAAATATGCGCCAGGCTCGATTGTCGTCAGAACCCCGGAACGCGCCCTCTACCTGGTGATGGGCGATGGCAAGGCGCGCCGCTACAAGGTCGGTGTCGGGCGCGACGGCTTCCAATGGTCGGGCAATTCGCGCATTGTCAACAAGGCCGAGTGGCCGACTTGGCGCCCGCCGCAAGTGATGATCGAACGCGAGGCGGAGAAGGGCCACTTCCTGCCGGACGAGATGGAAGGCGGGCCTGAAAATCCTCTGGGTGCGCGCGCCCTCTATATCGGCGGCACCATGTTCCGCATCCACGGCACTAACAATGCCGCTTCGATCGGCGGTGCCGTGTCCTCGGGCTGCATCCGCATGATGAACACCGACGTTGTCGATCTCTATGACCGCGTGAAGGTGGGCGCCCGGGTCTACGTCTATCAATAAACGAACTGACCCCGGAGGCCATGCCATCCGGGGTCCAGTCCTGAAGCACGAAGCTCAAGTCGGTATTACTTCTTCTTGGCAACCTTCTTCGCGGCCTTCTTGACGGCCTTCTTGGCGGCCGGCTTCTTGGCGGCCTTCTTGGCAACCTTCTTCACGGCCTTCTTCGCAGCTTTCTTCGCAGCCATTGCTGTCTCTCCTAGAGTGTTGTTAGTGCCCCACAACGCATGTAAGCCCCACACCTAACGGGCAAGCAGGCATGTCATCTGCGCACTTGACCGTCATTGTGCAGTTTTCTGCACCCGCTTGTGTGATTCGGCAATATGCCAACCACATCTGGTATGATGTGGAAATCTCTCTAACAATCGGTAAATGCTGGGTAAACGGCGAAACATTCCGTTCACGGATGAAACCTCGGGGATTCGCGAAAACTCCATTGGAATCGGGCTGAATCGGTGATCGTCCGTCTACGGACGAAGCCCCGGTTTCGGAGTGTGCGAAGGGCGGCGGATGTCAAGAGGGCATGCTGTTGCAGCCTTGCACGGGCGCAAAAATATTTGTGGATAAGGCGATCGCCCGCGCTGTGTTCCAATCTCTTTAGGCATGTTCGCAGTTGATCGAGGCATCGCTTCGTTGGCTGGCGTGGACAGCGAGGGCAGAATGGTAGCTGTCTGTATTGGCACTAGGGTGGCTTCCTTGTCGCTCAGCTCCGCAATGTGTATGAGTTGCACCATGTTACGCATTGGAGACCAGTCATGCGGACCAGTATCGAGATTGACGAAAAGCTGATGGAACGGGCCATGAAGGCATCGGGCGCCAAGACCAAGCGCGAGACGGTGGAGAAAGCCCTCGAACTGCTGGTACGGATCGACGGACAGAAGGCCATTCGCAAGCTCCGCGGCAAGATTGAGTGGGAGGGCGACATCGACGCCATGCGCCGAAGCGAATGATTCTTGCGGACACATCCGCCTCTTCCCGGTCGTGACCCTTTGCGGTCCTGTCTTGGCCCTGAAGGCGGCGGACAACTATCGGCTGTTGCGGCGCAAGGGTATCACCGTCCGCAGCACCCTTGATGTCATCATCGCCACGTCAGCGGGGGCCCCGCTAACCTGCTGATAAATAGCGGGGTTCCCGCTTTCGCGGGAAAGACGAAATTGGGGAGAGTGATTCCAACTGATGGTCCAATGCGCTAGGCCGCAAACAATATTCCATGCCTTCCCAAGCGAAGCCGAATGGAACCTACGTCAAGGCTTGTTGGAGTTGTCTTGGCAACGAGGATTCCATTCTGACTGTAGAGATTCGTTGTAACGAAGCAGGTGAACCCTATAGTCTTGTACCCAAACAGAACTTCCTCACTGGACTGCCTTACCAAGTCATAGCCTTCCTCGTCGACATGCTTACGAATGTACCAACCTTGAGGAGCGGGTGACTTGGGGAAATTGTCGATAACTGTTCCCGTGCCAGCGATTCCTGGAATGAAAAGCCGACCGTTGAAGATATACTCCTCGTCTGGACCCACCAAAAGCCCTTCCAGCCAAATGTCTGTGCCCGATTGACTTCCAATCTCAAAATAGGGACACAAAGTCGAACCAATATCGAAATAGTGCCTTGAACCTTCGTTGATGATGCAGTCTATAATCCTGTTCATTTCAATTTCCTTCAGTTGAATTCGCACTCACGAACACCCGCTCGTCGAGCCGCAGCTGTCGCACTTGAGGCACGTGCCGTTGCGCACCATGGTGAAATTACCGCATTCGGAGCAGCTGTCGCCTTCATAGCCTTTCATGCGGGCTTCGGCGCGGCGGTTGGCGGCTGTCATGGGTGCTGGCTCAATGTGGATATGCACCTCGGCCTTGGGTGCTTCGATCAATGCAAGTGCCCCCAGCGTCTCGGCGCGCATCTGCAAAGCCTGCACAGGAGAAGGTGTTCCGGGGGCGGAGGGCGCCATCACCACGACATTTGACGTGGACAGATTGGGCCGCCGCACGAAGCCCGACGACAGCACGCGGGCGGCGGGGACAGGTGGACGCTCCTCGCTGCCCACCCCCTTGCCGAGCGCATCGAAGCCCATCTCCGAGGCTTCCACGTGGGCCAGGTCGTTGCGGCCCAGATAGGACACGGCCAATTCGCGGAAGATGTAGTCGAGAATGGACGTGGCGTTCTTGATCGACTCGTTGCCCTGCACCATGCCGGCCGGTTCGAACTTGGTGAAGGTGAAGGCGTCGACATATTCCTCGAGCGGCACGCCATACTGCAGCCCGACCGAGATGGCGATGGCGAAGTTGTTCATCATGGCGCGCAACGCCGCACCCTCTTTGTGCATGTCGATGAAGATTTCGCCCAGGCGCCCGTCGTCATATTCGCCGGTGCGCAAGTAAACCTTGTGGCCGCCCACCACCGCCTTCTGGGTATAGCCCTTGCGGCGGCCGGGCAGTTTTTCGCGCGAGCGCTCGCGCTCGATGACGCGCTCGACGATCTTCTCGACGATGGTCTCGACGCGAACCTGCATGGGCTTGGCCAGCACGGTCTCGACAAATTCGCCATCTTCGTCTTCCTCGTCGGCGATCAATTGCGACGACAACGGCTGCGACAACTTGGAGCCGTCGCGGTAGAGTGCGTTGGCCTTGAGCGCCAGTTTCCACGACAGCATATAGGCGGCGGCGCAATCCTCGACACCTGAGTCGTTGGCCATGTTGATGGTTTTCGAGATGGCCCCCGAGATGAAGGGCTGGCTCGCCGCCATCATGCGGATATGGCTTTCGACCGAGAGATAACGTTTGCCGAGACGTCCGCAGGCATTGGCGCAGTCGAACACGGGAAGATGCGTGTCCTTGAGGCCGGGCGCGCCTTCCAGCGTCATGGCACCGCAGACATGGATGTTGGCCTTGTCGATGTCGGCCTTGGAGAAGCCGAGGACGCTCAGCATGTCGAAGCCGAAGTCGTTCAGCTGCGCGTCGCTGATCTTCAGCACAGTGCGGCAGAAGTCTTCGCCCAATGTCCACTTGTTGAACACGAACTTGATGTCGAAGGCGGATGCGAGCCCGGATTCGATCTTGGCGATCTGTTCCTCGCCGAAGCCCTTGAGCTTCAGTGCCGCATGGTTGAGGGCAGGGGCATCCGACAATGTACCGTGACCCACCGCGTAACCGATGATCTTCTCGATCTGCTCAGGGCCATAGCCCAATGTGCGCAAGGCTTCCGGCACCGCCTGGTTGATGATCTTGAAATAGCCGCCGCCCGCCAGCTTCTTGAATTTCACCAGCGCGAAGTCGGGCTCGATGCCGGTGGTATCGCAATCCATGACCAGGCCGATGGTGCCGGTGGGTGCGATGACGGTGGCTTGAGCGTTGCGGTAGCCATGGGCCTCGCCCAGCGACACGGCGAGATCCCAGGCCTGGCGCGCCGCTAGCGCCAAGTCCTTGTCCTTGAGATCGCTCTCATCGAGACCCACAGGTGCTGTACGCACCGCTTCGTAGCCGACGGCGGCACCATAAGCGGCGCGGCGATGGTTGCGCATGACGCGCAGCATGTGTTCGCGGTTCTTGGTGAAGCCCGCGAAGGGGCCAAGCTCTTTAGCCATCTCCGCCGAAGTTGCATAGGACAAGCCGGTCATGATCGCCGATAGCGCCGCACAGATGGCGCGGCCCTCGTGACTGTCATAGGGAATGCCCGCCGTCATCAGCAATCCGCCGATATTGGCGAAACCCAAGCCCAGCGTGCGGAACTCGTAAGACAGCCTGGCGATTTCCTTGGACGGAAACTGCGCCATCATCACCGAGATTTCGAGAGTGACCGTCCACAGCCGCACCGCATGCTCGAATGAAGCAATGTCGAATTTGCCGGTCGTCACATTGCGGAACTGCAACAGGTTCAAGGACGCCAGATTGCAGGCCGTATCGTCGAGGAACATATATTCCGAACACGGGTTCGAAGCGCGAATCTCACCCGACGCGGGACACGTGTGCCAGTCGTTGATGGTCGAGTGATACTGAATACCCGGATCGGCCGAGGCCCAGGCGGCAAAGCCGATCTTGTCCCACAACTCGGCGGCCTTCACCGTGCTGGTCACCTTGCCCGTGGCGCGCGACTTCAACTGCCAGTCGCCCTTGGTTTCGACGGCGCGCAGGAACTCGTCGGTGACGCGCACTGAATTGTTGGAGTTCTGCCCGGACACGGTGCGATAGGCCTCGCCATCCCAGTCCGTGTCGTAAGTATCAAACTCGATCTCGCTATAACCTTGCCTGGCAAACTGGATGACGCGCTTGATGTAGTTATCCGAGACCAGCGCCTTGCGCGCATCCTTCACCGCGCGCTTCAACGCCGGGTTCTTCTCGATCTCGAAACAATCGCCGCCCGGGCCTTCGCAATTGACGCAGGCCTTCATGATGGCCTGCAGATGCTTCTTCACGGTCCGGGAGCCGGTGACCAGCGCCGCGACCTTCTGCTCTTCCTTGACCTTCCAGTCGATGAAGGCTTCGACATCGGGATGATCGACGTCGACGATCACCATCTTGGCGGCGCGCCTGGTGGTGCCGCCCGACTTGATAGCGCCCGCCGCCCGGTCGCCGATCTTGAGGAAGCTCATCAGGCCGGAAGACTTGCCTCCGCCCGACAGCTTCTCGTTCTCGCCGCGCACCTCGGAGAAGTTGGAGCCGGTGCCCGAGCCGTATTTGAAAAGCCTAGCTTCCCGCACCCACAGGTCCATGATGCCGCCATCGTTGACGAGATCGTCGGCCACCGACTGGATGAAGCAGGCGTGCGGCTGGGGATGCTCATAGGCCGACTTCGACTTGGTGAGGCGGCACGTCTCGTGGTCCATATAATAGTGGCCCTGGCCCGGACCATCGATGCCATAGGCCCAGTGCAGACCGGTGTTGAACCATTGCGGGCTGTTGGGCGCGCATTTTTGCGTGGCCAGCATGAAGCACATCTCGTCGAAGAAGGCGCGCGCATCCGCCTCGCCGTCGAAATACTTGCCCTTCCAGCCCCAATAGGTCCAGGTGCCGGCCAGGCGGTTGAACACTTCCGTCGAACTTCGCTCGCCCGTCAGACGCTCCTTTTCGGGAAGCGCTGCCAGCGCCTCCTCATCGGCCACCGAACGCCACAGCCAGGAGGGGACGGTTTCCTCCTCGACCCGCTTCAGGATCATCGGCACGCCAGCCTTGCGGAAATATTTTTGCGCCAGGATATCGGCCGCCACCTGGCTCCACGAAGCCGGGACATCGATACCTTCAAGCCTGAACACGACCGACCCATCGGGGTTCTTGATCTCGCTCACCGCCCGGCGGAATTCGATCTCCGCATAGGCGTCCTGTCCAGCCTTGGTGTAACGGCGTTCGATGCGCATCTTCTTCTCAGTCCCTTTGTTTATTCGTTGCCACGGGCGTGCAAAATGCGTTCCCGCGGTGCTCCGTCCACCCAGTCTCGACGTCACTAACCCTGTCCCGGAAAACCTGACGTTTCCCGGGTTGTTCCGGCTTTTGTTATTTTAAGTTCTAGTCTCTGGAAGGAACCCACCCTGGCCCCGTCCCACCCCTCAGCCTTGATGGGAAGATAGTACAGCGGCCATGGGAGCGTCAATACCTAGTGTGTTAACCAAAGCTTACCACAATATCTTGTGTCCACAGCTTGACACGCCCTGTGGATAAGATGCAGATCATCCGATTCTCGAGCCAAGCTCAAGAACTCCTTTGGGTTTTCCGCGCTATCAACAGGCTGAAATCGTGGGCAGCCGCCGCGCCACAATCGTTAACGCCATGCGTCACCGTCAGGCCTGCCCTGGTCCGATGGCAAATGCGGCATTAGGCGCCCCCGCTGTTGCGGGTGGAGGATCAGAAATTCTCTCTCCGGTTGCGGGCCGGGTGCTCGGGCGGCACCCGAATCGGCCCCAGCAGCCACACCAGCACCAGGGCGAGCCCGGCCAGACCGCTGAGCATCAGCCAGGCCTCATTGATGGCCATGGTGAGGCTCGCTTCCTGAACGTAATCCATCACACCCATCATGCCCAGGGGATCATCGGGGTCGGGCAACTCGGCGTCGCTCATGCCCATGAGGGCCGCCGCGGCAGGGGGATCGGCGGTCATCAAATCGGTCAGCGCCGCGGCATGTTCCGGACCGCGGCTGAACAGCACCGTATCGACCAACGCGATGCCGATGGCGCCGCCCAGGTTGCGCGACAGGTTGTAAAGGCCGCTGGCATCGCCCACCTTGTCGAGCGGCAGCAAGCCCAGCGCGAAGCGCGTCGCGGGCAGAATACACAGCGCCGCGAACGACCCGCGCATGACCTGTCCCCAGAACAGTTCGTTATAGTCCGAGCCACGCGTCTCGAAACCGCTCATGGCGAGGCCGATTCCGAAACAGCCAAAGCCGATCGCCGTTAGAACCCTGGCACCGAACTTGCGGTCGAGGAACACGCTGACCGGTGCGGCGATGATTTGCGCGATGCCGGTCACCATGACGATCAGTCCGATGTCGAAAGGCCCATGGTGACGCACCAGGGATAGAAACACCGGCAGCAGATAGACCGAACCGAACAGGCCGGCGCCCAAAAGAAAGCTGATGGCACAGCCAAACGCCAGGTTGCGGTCCTTGAGCAGCGTGAAGTCGACAACCGCAGCCGGGCGCCGGATGGCCAGACCCAGGCAAATCAGTGACACGGCAAGGAGTCCGGCAACGGTTCCCGACAGCCAGCCCCGGCCAGGCGCCTCCTTGAGGGCGATTTCAAGGCTCGCCAACGCCACGGCGATCAAGGCAAGCGACAGCCAGTCCAGCCCCTTGAGCAGACCGAACCGCTGTTTCTCCCGCGGCAGGCAGATAAGTGCGCCCAGACCCGTGACGATGCCCGGAATGACATTGATCAGGAACAGCCAGTGCCAGGAAAAATGCTCGGTGATATAGCCGCCGCTGATCGGTCCCAGGGCGGGGGCCAGGACGGCGAGGACGCCACCCATGGTGGTGGCGACCGTCTGTTCGATGCCCGGCCGGAACAGCAGGAAAATGGCGGAGAACACCAGCGGAATAAGGACGCCGCCGGCCAGCCCCTGCAGGACGCGCGCCACGATCAGCTGCTCGAAACTGCCGGCGCAAGCGCAGGCGATCGAGGCCAGCGTGAAGCCCGCGATGGCGCCCGTCACCAGCCAGCGCAAGGTGAGCACCCGCGTCAGCAGTCCGCTCAAGGGAATGGCGATGACCTCGGCGATGAGATAGGCGGTCTGCACCCAGCTCATCCGTTCGACCCCGATCCCCAGCGCCGCTTCGATCACCGTGAGCGAGGTCACCACGATCTGGATATCGAGCACCGCCATGAACATGCCGAGGCACATGGCGGTGAAGCCGGTCCATCTGGCGATCAGCGCCTGGCGGCTCTCAAGCACGGCATCGGACATGGACGCGACTATGGCCCATGACCCGATCCGCCGCCAGCCGTCCGGTGCGGTTCAGTTCAGGAAGGCGGGTTGACAAATGTACGGTTTTACCGTACATTTTCTTGATAGAAACGATGAGACTTCGCAGCATTCGACATAAGGGCCTTAGGCGCTTGATCGAGGAAAACGACGGGCGGGGAATCCGCCCTGACTTTCTCGACCGCGTCCGTAAAATTCTCACGGCTGTTGTCGCCGCCGAGGACATGGAAGGTGTGCAAGGCCCCCCTGGGTGGCGCATTCATCAGTTGACGGGCGACAGGGCCGGAACGTGGAGCCTGTCCGTCTCGGGCAACTGGCGGATTACCTTCGGCATCGAGGAAGGCGAAGTTTCCAACCTTGATTTGGAGGATTACCATTGATGAGCGAGAGCAACATGAAAGTCGGCATGAAGCCCGCCCACCCAGGCGATTTCGTCCGCACCGAGATTTTGGACGAGATGGGGCTTTCGGTGAGCAAGGCGGCGGAAATTCTCGGCGTGCGCCGCGCCACCTTGTCCGACCTGGTGAACGGCAAGGCGGGCATGTCGCCGGAAATGGCGCTCAGGATCGAGAAGGCATTTGGAATGAGCATGGACACGCTATTGAAAATGCAAGCGTGGTTCGACAGCTACACCATGCGCGAACGCGCCGACCAAATCAGCGTCAGGCGCTTCACGCCAGACGCCCCAGCGCGTGGTTGAATGCCCTGTATTTGCCCCACTCATCGTCCTATGCTGTTGCCATGCTGAGGCACGCGATCATCCTGTTGTCCTTCTGGCCGGTTCCGGCGATGGCCATGAACTGGGAGGGCCACGACGACTGGATGCTCGACTACGGCATGGCCGATGTCTTCAGGGCGGCGGTCCCGGAAGCGCGGCCACCTCCCGCCCGCGACTGCCCGGTGACGCCCGAGATGGCGGCGAATAATCCTTACGAGCAAATTCCCCTGCCGCGCCACCGTTGCAAGTTGCCAGGCCCCAAGCCGGATCAGCCCGCGTTAACGCGCCCGTAGTTTACCGCCGCTAATTCTGCACAACATCGCTCCAAATTGCTGGTCCCGAAACCGACCCCTCCGCCCGACCGAAGGAACGCCGCCGCCGTGATGGACTATATCCAGCCCTATCTCGACTACTTCACCGCCCATCCGCAGTGGGCCATCGCGCTCATCTTTCTCATTGCCTTCGGCGAGGCGCTGCTGATCATCGGGCTCTTCGTGCCCTCGACCGCTGTTCTAGTCGGTGCCGGAATCCTGGTCGGCACCGGACACTTGGGCTTCTGGCCGGTGTTCCTCGCCACAGCCATCGGCGCCATCGTCGGCGACCAGCTGTCCTACTGGGCGGGAAAAATGTTCGGCACAAGGCTCAAAACCCTGTGGCCGCTCAACCGCTATCCGCAACTGGTGGCGCGCGGCGAGGATTTCGTGCGCCAGCACGGCGGCAAGAGCATCGCCATCGGGAGGTTCGTGCCGGGCGTGAAGGCCGTCGTGCCGGGCATCGTCGGCATGTTCGGCATGAGCCAGCTTTACTTCATCGCGGTCAATTTCAGTTCCGGACTGGTGTGGACGGTGGCCCATATCTTGCCCGGCATTCTGATCGGCCAGGGCCTGGCCTTCGCGGGCGAGCTGAGTGGCCGTCTCGTCGTCGTGCTCCTCGTTCTTCTGGTCCTGATCGCTGTGGCGGGGTATCTGATCCGCCTCGTGGCGGCGGGCATTTCACCCTATCTCAATCACCTGCTCGGGCGCGTTTCGGCCTGGGCCCGGGCCCGCAAGGGCCGCTCCTGGCAGCGCTTCGCCAAGGCGGGTTCCCCCGACAACCCGCGCTCGGTGCTGATCGTGCTCTTCGCCGCTATCACCG
>JANPCA010000589.1:0-7382 GCA_031430715.1 Hyphomicrobiales bacterium
CACCAGGGCAAAACCCGAAACCGCGCCGATCACCGCTCCGACCACCGGGACCATGGCCATGGCCTGATGCAGCGGCGGCGCATCGAGGGTGCGCACGAAGGGCACCGGCAGCCGGGTCAGGAAGCGCAAAGCGACGAGAAACCAGGCGAAAGGCCGAAAGCCTCCCCGGGGTTCGCTCAGAGGCTCAAACCCGTCGTTCATGTTGCGTTTCGAACCCGAATCCTGTGATGACGTGGCCGCCAAAATAGGAGCCTTCCACAAAAATGACAAATGCGCCAACTGGATTGCCCTTCGACGATATCCGCAATCTTCTGAGGGATCTTCCAGGCCCCGATTCCGCAGCGATCGCGGCCTGCCGGGAGCGGGAAGGCCAGCTCACCAAACCGCCCGGCGCCCTTGGCCGCCTCGAAATGGTCTCCGAATGGCTCTGTGCCTGGCAGGGCCATCACCCGCCCAGGGCCGAGCGTGTGGTGGTCGCGGTCTTTGCCGGAAACCACGGCGTGGTGGCGCAAGGTGTCGCGGCCTATCCTGCGGAAGTCACCAGGCAGATGGTCACCAATTTTCAGGCCGATGGGGCGGCGGTCAATCAGATCTGCCGCACCTTCGGCTTGGGTCTCAAGGTCTTCGAGCTGGCACTCGAACTGCCGACGCGGGATATCACCGTGGACGCGGCGCTGGACGAAACCGAATGCGCCGCCACCATGGCCTATGGCATGGAAGCCATCGCCGAGCCTTGCGATCTCCTCTGCATCGGCGAAATGGGCATCGGCAACACCACCATCGCCGCGGCCATCTGCCATGCGCTTCATGGCGGCAAGCCGGAAGACTGGGTTGGACCCGGCACCGGTGTCGATGCCGCGGGGATTGCCCGCAAGGCGGATGCGGTGCGCCGCGCTGTTGAATTGCACCGCGCCCACATCGGCGATCCGCTGGAAGTGCTGCGCCGCTTAGGGGGCCGCGAACTGGCCGCCATGGCGGGCGCCATCCTCGCCGCAAGGCTGCAGCGCGTGCCGGTGCTGCTCGATGGCTACGTGGCGGCCGCCGCGGCGGCCATCCTCCATGCCATGGCACCGGGCGCGCTTGATCATTGCCTGGCTGGCCATTGCTCGGCGGAACCGGCTCACCGCAAACTCCTGAGCCTGCTCGGCAAGGAGCCGCTCCTCGATCTGGGCATGCGGCTCGGCGAGGCCAGCGGTGCCGCCCTGGCGGCGGGCCTCGTCAAGGCCGCGGCCGGTCTCCACAACGGCATGGCAACCTTCGCGTCCGCAGGCGTCAGGGGCAAGGACGGCTAACTCGCCAGCGCCGTCTGTGTCTCGTTCAGGAAGGCCGTCAGTTCATGGGCCTCGATCGGCTTCGAGAACAGATAGCCCTGGAACAAGCTGCAGCCGGCAAGGCGCAGCACCGAAACCTGGCTTTCGTCCTCGATGCCCTCGGCGACGACGCTGAGGCCCAGCGCGTCGGCCATGGCGATGGTGCCCTGGACGAGGCGGAGTGCCGAAGGCTGGCGCAGAATGTCCGAGACCATCGACCGGTCCAGCTTCAGCTTGTCGAATTTGAAGCGGCGCAAGTGCCCGATACTTGAGAAGCCGGTGCCGAAATCGTCGAGCGCCACGCGCACATGCATGTCGTGCAACCGGTTGATGATGGCGTTGGCGCGGGCCGCGTTGTCGATGATGAAGCCTTCGGTCACTTCGACTTCGAGCCGCTTGGCATCGAGGCCGGTGCGCTTCAGCGTGATCTCGACCAGTTCGGCGAAATTGGGATTCATGAACTGGATGGGCGAAACATTGACCGCCACGAAGATGTCGCGCCATTGGGCGGCCTGGCGGCAGGCCTCGTTGAGCACGAAGCGCCCCAGATCCTCGATCAGACCGAACTCTTCCGCGACGGGAATGAAAATGTCCGGCGTGTAGCGCGTGGCGGCGTCCTTGGGCCAGCGCACCAGCGCTTCGACGCCCTTGGTGCGCCTGGTTCTGGCATCGACGATCGGCTGGTAGACGACGGTGAGCCGGCCCTTGTCGATATGCTCGCGCAATTCCAGCGCCATGGCCCGGTTGCCGTCGCGCTTGAAATCGAGTGACGCCTGATAGATGTGGACGCGGGCACGCCCGGCGGATTTCGCGGCATACATGGCGACATCGGCGCGCCTGATGATTTCCTCGACATCGGCCTCATCGGCCTCAAGATCGACGACGCCGGCGCTGACCGACACCGAGGCGATGCGGCCATCGAAGACCATCGGTTCTTCCAGGAAGGAAATCATGCTCTGGGCGATTCTGCGCGCCTTCTCGGCGCTGCCAGGGCCGGTCAGGATCATCGCAAACTCATCCCCGCCGAGCCTGGCGATCGCCTCCGCCTCACGGCCCAGATAGGCAAAACCGGCCGCCGCCGCCTTCAGCAGCTTGTCGCCGATTTCGTGGCCATAGGAATCATTGACCTCCTTGAAGCCGTCAAGGTCCGCATAGATGACCGAGAGCGGCGATTTGTCCGCCCGTGCCGCGCCGAGGCAGCGGGTGAGGGCGGAGAGCATCTGGCGGCGGTTGGCAAGTCCGGTCAGATCGTCGCGCAGCGATGCGGCCACCGCCTCGGCCTGGGCTTCATGGGCCTCCTTGAAACCTTTCCAGCTCATGTAGAGAAGGATCGAGATCACGAAGAGGAACATCACCAGGATCATGGTGACCACGAAGCCATAGCGGTCACGCACCACCGTCCCGGGGCTCCGGCTCTTCCAGGTCAGGTTCGCAATGGACCTTCCGGAAATCGAATTAAGGCTGATCACGCCATCTCCACCTGGTGAGCGCCCGCTGGTGAATCGAAGGCCATCCAGCGCGTAGCTCTTGGCGAGAGCCGTCAATACGCCATCATCGATGGTCCTGGAAAACACAAGTGTGTTTCCAACCTTGCCTGCCGCTTCGGGCAATGCCGAAAAGGGCAGAATGAGTGCAGCACTCACGTTGCTGATATTGCCGCCCGAACGGAACATTGCCGAGGCCTGTCCACCGCCGGCATTGTTTTCGCGGGAGGCGGCAAGAAGCAAAACGACGTCCTCGCCGAAATAGTCTTCGGCGCTCACGTCCGAACGCTTACCATCCCGCGCGGCATAGACCGTCTTGCCGTGCTGATCGACGATGAACACGGAGTCGTAGGTGCCAAGGCCGGTGGTGACACCCCAATTCTCGTCGGTCCACTTCTGGTTGACCGATGCGCCTGCATTGATCGCCGCATCGTTCCAAACAGCGTTGTCGACGATGATAGTTTCGAGACTCCTGCGCTGCGAATCCATGGCCAGGCCAACCAGCTTGGCGGAGGCTGCCGTGTCGAGCCGGTTGGTTTCCTCGAAAATGCCGTTGACGATATAGAGCAGCAGCAGGGCGATGCTGCTCACTGCCACCAGGCTGGGTGCTAGCACTTTCAGCGTGAACGACGGAGCCAGGGATTTGTTGGGCGGCATGTTTCTCGGAACCGTTTGGCAATGCCCTTGAGGCTAGGGGAAAAAGATTAATGCCCTCTGGTCTTGATCGCCGAATTTCGCGGCCGTTCAGGATGGGATCAGCCGGTGATGGCAATGAGCTTGCGCTGGCTTTCGGAAGCGATGCCGGGCGCTGCCAGCACTTCACCGCGAGGTCCCCCGAGCACCCGGCGTTCCGGGAAGGTGACGATGACCTCGGTGCCGGGTACGGTGCCGCTGAGAATGATGATTTCGCCGCCATGGGCCTCCATCAGGCCCTTGGCGATCGGCAGGCCGAGGCCGGCACCGTCGATGGCCTTCTTGGTGGCAAAAGCGCCGCGCGCGAAGGCGCTGAGGGCTGCCTGAATTTCGTGCTGCGGAATGCCCGGCCCGTTGTCCTTGACGCTGATGTACAAGCCGCCCTGGCTGTTGCGGCTGCTGCGGATTTCCACATGCCCGTCTTGCGGCGTGAACTTGATGGCGTTGGAGAGCAGATTGATCAGCACCTGATTCACGGCGCGGCGGTCGGCCATCAGTTTCGGCAGGTTGTCGGGCACATTGACCGTGACATCGATGTTCTTTTCGGTGGCCCGCAGCAGCAGCAGGTGATTGGTTTCTTCCACCGCCACCAGAACGCTGAGCGGCTCCTCGTTGATTTCGCGCCGCCCCGCCTCGATGCGCGACAGGTCGAGGATGTCGTTGATCAGCGCCAGAAGATAATGGCCGGAATGATGGATGTCATCGGCATAGTTCTTGTAGACCGGTACCGTCATGGGGCCGAACATTTCACGCTTGATGACTTCCGAGAAGCCCATGATGGCGTTGAGCGGCGTGCGCAACTCGTGGCTCATGGTGGCGAGGAATGCGGACTTGGCGCGGTTGGCCTCCTCGGCGCGTTTCTTTTCGTCCTCGGCCTTGATCTTCTCGCGTTTCAAATCCTCGATGAGGCCATCCTTCTGGGCCCGGAAGATCAGCATGTCGCGCGCCGTCTCCTGCAGATTGCGCGCCACCAGCAGGAAAAAGGCCTCGAGGGCCACGATGGTACCGGCCAATGCCAGGTAGATGGGCTCCGCCTCCGACACGCAGCGCAGGGCAACGCCGATGGTGAGAACCCCGGTGCCGGCGATCAGCACCGGCATGAAACTGTTGACGATAAGCAAGCGGACGGCGATGACCGCCATGATCGAGGCGATGAGATAGACATGCTGCATGCTGGTGGCGCCGTTCCAGAACAGGAACAGCGGCAGGCACCAGCACATGCCGGTCAGCAATTCCGAGGCCGACAGCATGCCGATCCAGTCGCGCTGTTCGTCATGGCTGCGCTCGCGCATGAAATAGAGATTGCACAGATACATCTGCACGCCCTGGCAGATGATGGCCGAGACCAGCCAGCCCACCGCCAGCGGGTAGGCGATCCACTGCAGGCTGGTGAGGGCCAGCAGCAGGGCCAGGATCGGCATGGCCGGCATGACCCGGATCTGGTTCTTGATGAACATGACGAGCAGTTCGTGCTGCCAGTCCGAAGCCTTCGACGGGGTGTCGCCCGGAGGTCCGGCGGCCGCGGCGGCGCCACTCGCGGTTTCATCGAGAAAATTGTAGCGTCCGACGCTCTGCGGGCCGTTCTCTGTCTTTACCATGATCGTCGTCTGCCTCCCCCGGGCGGATGATCTGTCACGGCACAGACTAGCGGCATCTATCTAAGATGGCGTTTTGATTACTGGTAAAGTTTTAGTTGAGGTGTGATGGAAAATTTCGGCGATCTCGTCCGCCGCATCAGGGCCTGCCGCATCTGCCGTGACAACCCGCACGGAATGCCGCTTGGCCACCAACCGCGGCCCATCCTGCAACCGAGCCTCAAGGCCAGGATCATGATCGCCGGCCAAGCGCCGGGAACGCGTGTCCACGCCTCGGGCCGTCCCTTCACCGATCCCTCGGGCACCCGTCTGCGGCAATGGCTCGGAATGGATGAAGAAACCTTTTACGATGACCGCAAGCTCGCCATTCTGCCCATGGGGTTCTGTTTTCCAGGCCTGACCGCCGGCGGCTCCGATCTGCCGCCGCGCCGCGAATGTGCCCCGGCCTGGCGCGCCGCACTTCTGGGCCGGATGCCGCAAGTGGAACTGGTGATCTGCCTCGGCGCCCATGCCATGCGCTGGCACCTGGGTGAAGCGTTCAAGGGTTCCGTCGATCTGGCCGTCAGGAACTGGCGGGAGGGCCTGCGGCTGCAACCCGCCGTCATGCCGCTGCCGCATCCCTCGTGGCGCAACAATGGCTGGCTCAAGAAGAACCCCTGGTTTGAGGCGGACCTGCTGCCCGTTCTTCGGGTGGAAGTGCGCCGCCTCCTGCCGTGAAACTTGCTGGAGGCCCTCGTCCGGTCTACAGGGGGCTGAAAACAGTGGAACGGAGCATATGGCCGAAGTCACCAAGGATGATGTCCTGTCGGTTCTGAAGCGCATCGCGGCGCCCGACGGGCGCGGCAACGTCGTGTCGGCGGGGCTGGTATCGGACATTGCCATCACCGGCTCAACCGTGATGTTTGCCTTGACCACCAGCCCGCAACATGCACGCAGCATGGAAATCCTGCGCGGTGCGGTCGAAAAGGCCGTCAGCGCCATACCGGGTGTGAGCAAGGCCATGGTGGCCCTGACCGCCGAGCGCCAGGCGCCGGCACCGCCTGCCCAAACCCGTGGCACCGGCGTTCCTGGCATCAAGCATCTGGTCGCCGTCGCTTCCGGCAAGGGCGGTGTTGGCAAATCGACCACCGCCATCAACTTGGCGCTCGGACTTCATGCCCTGGGCCTCAAGGTGGCGGTTCTCGATGCCGATGTCTATGGCCCCTCCATGCCCCGCCTCTTCGGCTTGACCGGAAAGCCCCAGGCTTCTGATGCCGAGGGCAAGAAGATGAAGCCCATGACGCGCTATGGCGTCGAACTCATGTCCATCGGCTTCCTGGTGGCCGAGGACACGCCGATGATCTGGCGCGGCCCCATGGTCATGTCGGCCTTGACACAACTCCTGCGCGAAACCGAGTGGGGCGAGACGGATGTCATGGTCATCGATATGCCGCCGGGCACTGGCGACGTCCAATTGTCCTTGGCCCAGCAGACGCCGCTCGCCGGCGCCGTCATCGTGTCGACGCCCCAGGACCTGGCCCTCATCGATGCCCGCAAGGGCCTCAACATGTTCCGCAAGGTCAATGTACCGGTGATCGGCATTGTCGAGAACATGAGCTATTTCATCTGCACCAATTGTGGCGAACGCCACGAAATCTTCGGCCATGGCGGCGCCCGCCAGGAGGCCGGAAAACTGGGCGTCCCCTTCCTGGGCGAAATCCCCCTCGACAAGGACCTGCGCCTGCGCTCCGACCAGGGCGAGCCCATCACCGCCACCTTGCCCGAAAGCCTGCACGCCGCCATCTTCCGGGACATCGCCGCAAAGGTGTGGGCGGCACTCGAAGGCGGCGGATTGTCGAAGCCTCCGCCGCGTTTTGTGATCGACACTTAACGCCATTGCTGGCACTGGGATTGATCGAATATTAACCAAGACTGCGGCTTTTAGGACTCTGAACAGCTGCGGGCGAATCAAGGCCGCCCAAGGGGGACGCGATGGCGAAATTGATGTGGATTGCCGGAATCTTGCTGGCCGCGGCCGGTGTGGCGCTCGGCCTGATGGTGTTTGCATCGCCGACCGCCATCGTCAGCTGGGGCCTGACGCCGGAAGTGGCGGCCCTCCTGCTGGTGGGCGGAATTCTCTCGATCGGCCTGGGCGGCGTCATTCATGCCGTTGAAATGCGTGTGCCGGCGCCGGCCGAGATGCCACCAGTCTTCATGCTCGCGCGGTTCCGTTCCGCGATACCCACGATGGGGCAGTCCAACCGCCGCGCCAGCGTTCGCAACGAGGCGAGAGCGCTGTTCAGCGCCTGATATTCTTCAAT
>JANPCA010000590.1:0-4666 GCA_031430715.1 Hyphomicrobiales bacterium
CGCGGGCCGATGCCAATGCCGCCGTGGTGCAGCGCTGGATCGATCAGCGTCCGTTTGCCAAGAACCTCGCGAAAGTGGATGCGACACGTTCCAACACCTCGGTGTGCCTGACGCTCGACGCTGGCGAAGCGGTGCCGAAGAAGATGGTGAAGCTGCTCGAGGCCGAGAAGGCCGCCTTCGACATCGGCTCCTACCGCGACGCACCGCCGGGATTGCGCATCTGGTGTGGCGCCACCGTCGAGACGTCCGATCTCGAAGCGCTGATGCCGTGGCTCGATTGGGCCTATGCGCAGGCCACCGCAAACTAACTTCACCAGAATTACATCAGGAGTGAGCAATGGCTCCCCGCGTTCTCGTTTCCGACAAGCTCAGCGAAACCGCCGTGCAGATCTTCCGCGACCGCGGTGTCGACGTCGACTATCTGCCCGATCTCGGCAAGGACAAGGATGCGCTGCTCGCGGCGATCCCCAACTATGACGGGCTGGCGATCCGCTCGGCTTCGAAAGTGACGCAGAAGATCATCGCGGCCGGCACCCGCCTCAAGGTGATTGGCAGGGCCGGCATCGGTGTCGACAATGTCGATATCCCGGCGGCGACCTCGCGCGGCATCGTGGTCATGAACACGCCCTTCGGCAATGCCATCACCACCGCCGAACATGCGATCTCGATGATGATGGCGCTGGCCCGGCAAATCCCCGAAGCCAATGCCTCGACGCAGGCGGGCAAGTGGGAAAAGAACCGCTTCATGGGTGTGGAACTGTTCAACAAGACATTGGGTGTCATCGGCTGCGGCAATATCGGCTCGATCGTCGCCGACCGCGGGCTCGGCCTCAAGATGAGGGTCATCGCGTTCGATCCCTATCTGTCGCCCGAACGGGCCATCGAGATCGGTGTCGAGAAGGTCGAGCTTGAGGATATCTTCAAACGCGCCGACTTCATCACGCTGCACACGCCCCTGACCGAAAAGACCCGCAACATCGTCGATGCGGCGGCCATCGCCCGGTGCAAGCGCGGGGTGCGCATCATCAATTGCGCGCGCGGTGGCCTGGTCGTCGAAGATGCCCTCTACGACGGACTGAAATCGGGCCAGGTGGCGGGAGCCGCACTCGACGTGTTCGAAGCGGAGCCGGCCACCAGCCACAAGCTCTTCGGCCTCGACAATGTCGTCTGCACGCCGCATCTCGGCGCCTCGACGGGCGAAGCGCAAGAGAACGTGGCGCTGCAGGTGGCCGAGCAGATGTCGGACTATCTGCTGCATGGGGCGGTGAGCAACGCGCTCAACATGCCGTCGATCTCGGCGGATGAAGCGCCGCGCTTGCGGCCCTTCGTGGCGGTGGCCGAAAAGCTCGGGTCCTTCGCGGGCCAGCTCACCGAGGACCCGATCACCGGAATCGTCATCGAATACGCGGGCGACGTCGGCAACATGAATACCCGGGCGCTGACCTCCGCCGCGTTGGCCGGCGTGTTGCGCCCCATGCTCGGCATGGTCAACATGGTGTCGGCACCGGTGGTGGCGCGCGAGCGCGGCATCAAGGTTGATGAAGTGCGGCAAAGCCAGCGCGGTGCTTATGAAACTTATATAAGGCTGACGGTCAAAACCGGGAACATGGAGCGCTCGGTGGCGGGCACGGTGTTCTCGGACGGCAAGCCGCGCATCATCCAGATCAAGGGCATCGAGATGGAAGCCGAATTCGGGCCGCACATGCTCTATATCACCAACGAGGACAAGCCGGGTTTCATTGGGGCGCTCGGCATGCTGCTTGGCAACGCCCATGTCAATATCGCCACCTTCAACCTGGGACGCAAGGCGCAAGGCGGCGAGGCCATCTGCCTCATCTCGATCGATGAGCCGACCCCGGCCTCGGTGCTGCACGCGCTGTCGAAGCTGCCGCAGGTGAAACAGGCCAAGCCGCTGGAGTTTTGATAACTTGTCCCTCTCCGCGGAGCGGGGAGGGCGGCGAGCGAAGCGAGCGGGTGGGGCCGGAGCCCCGGGCGAAGGCCCCCATCCGTCACGCGCCGAAGGCGTCGCGCGCCACCTTCCCCACCCTTCGGGTGGAGAAGGACAAGACAGCTACCATCCTTGCTACTCCGCCCGCCATCCGTTACCCTCCCTCCTGGGGGCCTAACTGGGAGCATTCGAATGGTAGCTATCGCGGTCGGTCCTGAACTCATTGTCAATGTCATACCGGACGGCGATCAATACCGTCCATTCCTTACCAGTCTGGCCAATGGCGGCTTCATGGTGGGCTGGCAGGATGCGAGTCTTCCCGGTCCCATCGGCGACGATGTGCGCTTCGCCGTCTACGATGCCTTCGGCTACCGCCAGAATACTGACGACACCATCGCCAATACCGCCAACCTGAGTGCCCAGTTCGAGGGCACGGCGGCGACCTTCGCCGATGGCAGTTTCGTTGTCGCCTGGACGGACTACAGTGGCGAGTTCGATGGCAACGGCGACCGCGACATTTTCAACGGCGGCATCAAATTCCAACTTTTCAATGGCGATGGCACGCCGTCGGGGACCGAGATACTGGTCAACACATCGCTTGAGCTGCGGCAGTATCACCCTTCCGTTGCCGTGCTGGACAGCGGAAAATTCGTCGTCACCTGGACCAGCGATGTCTTTCCGTCGAGCATCACCGACATCATCGGCCGGGTGTTCAATGCCGATGGTTCGCCGTCGGGCGGCGAATTCACCATCAATGCGCAGGAGGTTGGCGATCAGGGCAATGCCACCGTGCATGCGCTGGGCTCCGGCGGCTTCGCCGTAGTGTGGGATGATCGCGAGAGCAGTGCCGCGACCGGCGACCAGACCAAGACCTTCATCCGCTTCTATGGGGCTGGCGGTTCGCCGCAGGGCCAGCCCATCGTGGCCAACACCAGCAATGCGGGCGACCCGCTCGAGGTGGGCTTCGCTGAACTCACCACGGGGCGCATCGTCCTGACCTGGACGGAATTTCAGACCGACGCTCCGGGCGACGGCTCGGGCACCTCGGTCAGGGCGCGTATCTATGACCCGGTGACGGAGTCCTTCGGCGCCTCGTTCCGGGTCAACAGCATCACCAGCAACGACCAGGAGGACGCCCAGGTGGCGGCCCTCGACAATGGCCAGTTCGTGGTGGTGTGGGCCGACAAGAGTTCGAGCCCCGATGACAGCAGTTTTGGCAGCGTGCGCATGCAGGTGTTTAATTCCGCTGGCGCGAAGGTGGGCAATGAAATCCGGGTGAATGACGAGACGCTGTTCGAGCAGCGCAACCCGGTGGTGACGGTGCTCTCGGATTTCCGCTTCGTGGTGGCCTGGGAAGATGCCAGCCGCACTGGCGGCGACGAGGATGGTTTTGCCATCCACAGCCAGATTTTCGACGCGCGGATTGCTGGCATCGATCTCATCGGCGGCGAGGCGGACGATGGTTTTGTTGGCTCACAGTTTGGCGACACGATCAGTGGTGCCGCCGGGGCCGATACCATCTATGGCGGCGGCGGCCTCGACATCATCCTGGGGGGCGTGGGGCTCGACCGGCTGTTCGGCGATGATGGCAACGACGAACTCGACGGCGGCAACGGCAATGACCGGCTGAATGGGGGTACGGGCAATGACAAGCTGAACGGCGGCACCAGTGCCGACACGATGCGCGGCAACGCCGGCAACGATACTTACACCGTCGACGATTCCGGCGATGAGGTGATCGAGGGTGTCAATCAGGGCATCGACACGGTGCGGAGCCTGCTGACGCGCTATACGCTCGGCGCCAATGTCGAGAATCTGGTGTTCATCGGCAACGGTAATTTTCTGGGCGGCGGCAATACGCTCGACAACAAGATCACCGGCGGCAGCGGCAACGATACGCTGACGGGCGGCAGCGGCGGCGCCGACGACTATTTCGGGAGTGCCGGCACGGACCTGGTAAGTTATTTCCAGTCGGCATCGGGCATCAATCTGAATTTCGTGACGGGCAGCCATGGCGGGGCTGCGTCGGGCGACACATTCAGCGGCATTGAACGCTTCGGCGGCTCGAACACGGCGGCCGACACCATGAAGGGGGGAAGTGCCGCCGTGCAGTTCCTCGGCAATGGCGGCAACGACACGCTGACGGGCGGCACCAAGGCGGACGTTCTGCAGGGAGGGGCCGGTAACGACACGCTGCGCGGCGGCGGTGCCGCCGACATCTTCGCCTATGCGGAGACATTCTTCCCGCCCAACCTGCCGGGCTTTGGCAACGACACCATCCTCGACTTCCAGGACGGCCTCGACCATTTGCGTTTCTCGTCCAACGTCGCCACCTCAACCGCCGACATGACAATCACCGGCAACGGCACCACCACTGTGACGATCACCATGACGGAAGGCACGATCACCGTGCAGTCGTCCGCCAATTTCGCGATCACTTCGGCGGACTTGCTTTTCGTGTAGGGGAGCTTATTCCCGGCATTATGTAGGAACAGCACCCGGACGGCGAGCGGATTTTGCGGCAGAATTGGCCATGGCCGAACCCCATGTGATTTCCGCCCTGGTCAAAAAACGCGCCGAACTTGCAGGCGAACTCGCCGCCCATGACAGGAAACGCCGCGCCATCACAGATAGGCTTGCCCATGTCGATAGCGTGCTGGCGATGTTCGGTTACGAGGGCAATCCCAAGGCCATCAAGCCCCGCAGGAAAGCGGCACC